>CAYTFZ010000016.1:22406-35967 GCA_964437215.1 uncultured Melioribacteraceae bacterium
TCGGTAATGTTTTTCCTGATTATTTCACGGTCATCTGTAATACCGAAAGTTAAAGAATTTAAATCGGCAGTTTTTTCGGGATGACTTTCATATTCTGCTTCTTTAATTATAATTGCTTTAATTAACCTTGTTTTATCAGTTAAATCTGTTGTATTATGCAATTTCGGATTTAATTTATTGAGTAAGTATTTCAGATCATTTTCCGATAGATTAAGCAATTCCTGGAATCTGCTGCTGTTGAAATCCACTTCTGTCATTTTATAATTTTGTAAAACCGAGCTCAAATATAATCCTGTGCCGCCAGCTAAAACCGGAATTTTCTTCCGCAAGGAAATGTCCTGAAAAGCTGTATTAAAATTTTTACGGAAATCGAATAAAGAAAATTCTTCGAGCGGACTGCAAATATCTATAAGATGATATTTGATAAGCTTGCCGTTTATGGTATAATCTGCAATATCTTTTCCAGTTCCGATGTCCATTCCGCGGTAAACCTGACGCGAATCGGCTGATATAATTTCTCCGCCGATATTGTAAGCAAGATTTGCGGCAATGCGGGTTTTACCAACGGCAGTAGGACCGACAATGGTAATTAGATTATAATCCATTAGATAAATTTTTTAAGAATAGGAAGAATAATAGTAAACTCAGTATAACTGTTTAATTCGCTCGAAAAGTTAATTGTGCCGCCATGACTTTCTACAATCTTTTTTGTTATGGATAAACCAAGTCCTGAACCGTTAGTTTTTCCATAGGAAAAAAGAGGCTCAAAAATTTTATTTTTTACTGAATTTGGAATGCCGATTCCTCGGTCGAGAAAACTTATATGAACGTTATCTCCGTTAACTTGAGTTTTAATATAAAGTTTGCCTCCGTTCGGCATTGCTTCGCAGGCATTGCGCACAAGATGGAGGAAACACTGGTAAAACTCACGTTCGTCAATTTTAAGTTTAACATCTTCATCTAATGTTAATTGGATAGAAGTTTTACGGGTTGCCAGATAAATTTCCATTTTCTTCATAAAATCTTTAACCAATTTATTAAGGTTAATTATTGAAGTACGGAGTACATTATCTTCTTCGGCAAGCATTGAAAGGGATTTTACCAGTTCAATTACGCTGTCGAGCTGTTCCTGCAGCATATTTAAAATATTCTCAGCAAAATCGGGAAGCCCTCGGTTTTGCAGGTGCTGGGCGTATTTTTTACTGATAAGCACAGGCTGTTTTATGTCTTCAATTAAAAAATTAATAAGTTTATGCAGCGATGCTTCGCGTTCAGCTTTAATTTTGATATCAATAAGTTCCGAATTTTCAATAGCAATTGCACAATTGATGCTCATTAAATTCAGAATTTCTTCATCAAGTTTTCCGAATTGTCCGTTTTTGCTGTTTAAAAGCTGCAAAACGCCAATAACTTTCCCATTACGATTATTTATAGGATAACACAGCATATTTGTTGTGTAGTAATCCATAATATTATCATAAACAGGATTATGTCGTTTATCTTCCTGAACATTTGAAATGTTTAAGGTCTGATTATTCTGGGCAACCCAGCCGGCAATTCCTTCACCAATGCGGAGTTTTATTTCACGCATTTCGGATTCGAGAGCAATTTTTGACCATAAAATTCCATTTGAGTAATCAACTATATAAAGTGTTACCCTGTCTGCCGAAGTTAAATCCTGTACAATATTAACAATACCGAAAAGCACATCATCAAGTTTATAAGTTGAATTTACAACCTGAGTTGCTTCAATGATTTTTAGAAGTGTTTTTTCACTAAGCTTTTCTTCGTTGCCGGAAGATCGGTCTGTTTTTGCTTCGAAAGGTTTTACCGGT
This sequence comes from uncultured Melioribacteraceae bacterium, assembly GCA_964437215.1. Lineage (GTDB taxonomy): Bacteria > Bacteroidota > Ignavibacteria > Ignavibacteriales > Melioribacteraceae > JAAYAN01. Next base: position 24,242 of record CAYTFZ010000016.1, read on the forward strand.
TTGTTCTTTTTAGTTTTTCTTTTTTCCTGAACGTGCCGGCTGTTTATACCAAGCTCGGCAAGCAAATCGGCATCGATGTCCGTTGGTAAAGCTTTTAATTCCTCTTTAACTACATAATCCTGTTTAGCAATCGTAAAGTTTTTTTCATCCAGTGAATAGCAGAGGTTATTCAGTATAGCATAGTCCTGTTTTACAAGGAATTCAATTTCATCTTTGTGAATTCTAATCAGATACGAATCCTTAAGTGCAACCGCATTCGAAACTCTTTCGGTTCCTTCCGCCATTTCCTTATATCCGAAAAGCACATTATCTGAAAGCAACAATGATTTTTTTTCTGCAGAATCAGGAAAATTCAGATTAATTTGTCCCGATACGATAAGAAAAATCATATCCGAAGCATCACCGATGCGATAAATAATCTCTCCTTCTTTAAATGATTTAAGTTCAAGTTTAAGACTGCTGAAATTAATTTTATTCAGGTCTATGCCTGCAAAAAGAAGATTATTTTCGAGAGTAGTTCTTAATTGATTTTTCATACGCAATATTTTAGTTTAACGGAAAATAATAAAAAAAAGCTTAATTAAAAATTGAACAAGATAATACATGCAAAAAGTGGAAAAAATATCATAAAAACAAGCGATGAAGGTTTTATTTAAAATATTTATAAAATAAAAACTTTGAAAAGAACCCCGAATAATTTTTATTTGTTTCTGAAAATTCAGTAATTAAATAAGAATCGTTTTAATGAAGCAGGCATCATATATTATGAATGAAAATGAATTAATAGAAAAAGCTAAAAATGGTGACAGAACAGCATTGACTGAACTTGTAAAAAAATATGAAAAAACAGTTTACAATTTTGCGTTTAAGTTTTGCCGGAACAAAGAGAAAGCCGAAAATACAATGCAGGAAACCTTTGTGAGTATGATAAAGTCAATCGGCACTTTCGGCGGGAAATCCAAACTTTCCACTTGGCTTTATACGGTTGTTTCTAACCATTGTCTTATGCAGGCCAGGGGCGATAAAACTCATCTTCATTCTTCTATTCACGACGAAGACACTTTTCCCGAAAACAAAGAAATTGCGCATTGGGATATTAGTCCTGATAAAGCTGCAGAAAACAGCGAACTGAAAATGGTGCTTGATGAAGCAATTTTAAAACTTGAAGAAGATTACCGTATTGTTTTTCTGCTTCGCGATGTTGAAGGATTTTCAACAGAAGAGACCGGGAAAATGATGGGACTATCGGTTCCGGCTGTTAAATCGCGGCTTCACAGAGCACGTGCATTTTTGAGAAACGAAATAAATAAGAAGTTTGAAAAATGAAGATAGAAAAAATGAAATGTAAGGATGTAATTTCGCATATTTGCGAAAACTTAGGCGAGGAAGAAAATTCCGATAAATGCATAGAATTAAAAAAACATCTCGAGGAATGCCCTTGCTGCCAAAATTATTATAATACTGTGGGACAGACAATTGAGCTTTACAAATGCTGCGGCGACGAGCTTTCGGAAGATGCCCACAAAAGATTAATGGAAAAACTTGGTTTAACAGAATAAAGGTGAAAAAATGGAAAATATATTTTATTACGATACAAACGTTAAATGGGAAGAAGGCAGAAAAGGAACGCTTTCGGAACCGACAATGCCATCAATTACGGTAGCAACCCCGCCCGATTTTCCCAAAGGTATACCGAATATCTGGTCGCCGGAACATTTATTTGTTGCTTCGGTAAATGTTTGCCTTATGACCACATTTTTAGCAATTGCCGAAAACAGCAAACTCGAATTCATTTCGTACAGCTGCGCTGGAAAAGGAAAGCTGGAAAAGGCGGATAATAAATTTATGATTACCGAAATTGAGCTTAAACCTGAAATTGTTGTTAAAGAAGAAAAAGATATTGAACGCGCCGGAAGAATTATTCTTAAAGCTGAAGAACATTGCTTAATTTCTAATTCAGTTAAAACAAAAATAATTTTAACACCGGCAGTTAAAAAAGGATAAAAGCATTCTTAATATTTGGGATATATCCCTTATGTTTGTTCTCTAATTTATTCTGTCCACGGCTTGAAAGCCATGGCAATAGGGTAATTAATATTTATTCCGTTATATTGATGATGGTCTCATTTAAACCAAGCTCCATTAAAACCACAAAGTTCCGCAGAGGATATCACTTAGCATATAAAAATCCATATTCACATATTTTTCTATCAAACAAATATGTTTGAAGAGTTGTTGTAAAAAACAAAATCAATTTATCAAAAATGTTTAGATTTTAACATTCGATTTTTCGACATTTAACAATATCAGAAAAATTGGAATTTATTACCCGCTGCCCTTTAGCAGCTTTTGTCATTTTAAAGGATTTCTTTTTATGAACAATATCATTTTCGAACGGATTGAAAAATCAGCTTCATTCAAAACTTTTTTGAACGCAATTAAAACATTAAGCACCGAAGCTAAAGCTGTTTCAATCAATCCGATTCCTGTATCAGCCCAAAATTACTTAATCGCAAAAATTTATAAATCTTATAAGAAAATTGTAATATTTTGCGAAGACGAACTGCAGCTCAGTGAAATAAAAGTTGAATTATCCGAAGCCGGATTAGGAAAATCGATTATTGAAATAGATGACCTTTCGAAAGATGTTTTACAGGAAAAACTGACTGAACTTGGAAACAAAAGTGAGTTTATTCTTTTGGCTGATTATAAAATTATCAGAATGCCGCTCCCCGAATTGAAACAAATTTCCGACAGTACAACAAAAATTGAAACCGGCGGAAACCTGGGATACGATAATATGCTGGAATATTTTGATCTGCTCGGTTACAACCGGCAGAAGTTTGTTGAGGAGACCGGCGATTTTTCAATCCGCGGTTCTATAATCGATTTCTGGTCGTTCAGCGAAAAATATCCCTGCCGTCTGGAATTTGACGGCGATTTTCTCGAATCAATCCGCTATTTTAATCCGGAAACTCAAAGATCAACAGGCACAATCCAATCCGTTACAATTGCTTCGAGTGTTCTTACCGAAAGCGATTCTAAATTTTCGAGCATTTTGGATTATCTGGCCGGTTCTTTAATTTTTGCATCGGATTTTCAGCTTGAATTACTTTTTAAAAATTCTTCGGAAGATATTCAAAACTATTCCGATAACGATATTGACGAGGAATTGAAGAAAGAAATATTTGAAAATGCCTTGCAGGATAAAAAAGACGATTTGCCTGCAAATGAAAATCTTCTTTTCAGCTCGAAGAAAGAATTGTTCCGCGCCGATGTTAATTGGATAGTTATTGATGAACTGAATTCCAGCGGCAGCAGAACAGAATTAAAAATTAATGAGGCGCCTGCTGTAAATTCCAATTTCGAAATACTTTTTAAAATTCTTTCGGATTATATCCAAAAAGAATATGAGATTATTATTACTGCCGAAAATCATCTGCAGGCAAGCAGACTAAAAGAACTTTTAGCAGATTCTAATCAGGAAATTTCTTCGCTTTTAGAATCAGGCAGGATTAAGATTGAAAATGCGCTGATAAAAAAAGGATTTGTTTTTGGTGAAGAAAAAATTCTGGTTTTATCCGATTATCAGATATTCAATAAACCGTTCCGCACAAAAATCTCCACAAAGGCAAAGTATAAAAAATCGAAAGCTAAAGACCTGATGGCTATTAAAAAAGGAGATTTTGTTGTTCACGAAACCTTTGGCATCGGCAGATACGAAGGACTTGAAACTATAAAAATAGGGATGACCGAGCAGGAATGCATAAAAATTATATACGCCGAAGGCGGAGTGGTTTATGTTAATCTCAATTATCTTGCCTTAGTTAAAAAATATTCATCCAACGATAATGTTCCGCCAAAGCTATCGGTTTTAGGCAGCGGCGAATGGGCGAATGCAAAGAAAAAAGTAAAAGCCAAGATTAAAGAAGCCGCACGCGACCTTATTGTTCTCTATGCCAAACGTAAAGCCTCCAAAGGATACAGTTTTGCCGAAGACACAATTTGGCAGAAGGAACTTGAAGCTTCGTTTTTGTATGAAGACACTCCCGATCAGGCAAAAATTAGCGAGGATGTGAAAGCAGATATGCAAAGCGAAAATCCTATGGACAGGCTTGTTTGCGGCGATGTGGGCTTCGGTAAAACTGAAATTGCCGTAAGAGCAGCTTTTAAAGCCGCAACGGAAGGAAAGCAGGTTGCTCTTATGGTTCCCACAACAATACTTGCCGAGCAGCATTATAATACATTCAGCGACAGACTTTCGCAATTTCCTGTAAGAGTTTCGTGTCTTTCGCGATTTCAAACCAAAAGCGATCAGACAAAAATTGTTGAAATGGTGAAAAACGGACAGACTGATATTGTTATAGGCACTCATCGGATTTTATCGAACGATGTAAAATTTAAGGATCTCGGATTGTTGATAATTGATGAAGAACACAGATTCGGCGTTATGGCAAAAGAAAAGCTGCGGGCAATTAAGGCAAATGTAGATACGCTTGCTCTTACAGCTACTCCTATACCGCGTACCTTAAATCTTTCGCTTCTTGGCGCGCGCGACCTTTCTATAATGGGAACTCCTCCGCCCAACCGGCAGCCAATTAATACAAAGGTAGAACTTTTTGATATTGTTAAAATCCGGCAGTGGATTCTTGAGGAAATTCATAGAGACGGACAGGTTTATTTCGTTCACGACAGAGTACAGTCAATTGAAAAAATTGCTTTTTATCTTCAGAAACATATCCCCGAGATAAAAATTGGAATTGCTCACGGGCAAATGCGTCCCGCCCAGCTGGAAGATGTTATTCACAGTTTTTTGCATAAAAAATATAATGTTCTTATTGCCACAAAAATCATTGAATCGGGACTTGATATACCAAACGTAAATACAATAATTATAAATCGTGCGGACAGATTCGGACTTGCCGAATTGCATCAATTGCGCGGCAGAGTAGGACGTTCCGCGAGAAGAGCTTTCGCTTATTTGCTTGTTCCGTCATTAAAATCAATTTCTAAAACTGCTCTTAAACGACTTCAGGCAATAGAAGAGTTTACCGATCTCGGCGGCGGATTTAATCTTTCGATGCGGGATCTTGAAATAAGAGGGGCGGGAAATCTTTTAGGAACAGAACAAAGCGGTTCGATTGATGCCGTAGGATTCGAAATGTACATCAAACTCTTGGATGAAGCTGTTGAAGAATTGAAAATAAGTGAGTTTAAAGATGTGTTTAAAAATCTTCCTAAACACCGCGACAAAACCGAGCCCACTATTGATACATTTTTTGAAGTCGGCATACCCGATTCGTATATGCCCGATCAGGCTGACCGCTTAAGTTACTATACGCTCCTTTTTTCATTAAAAAACATTAATGAAATTGACGAGATACGGGAAGAAATAACTGACCGTTTCGGAAAAATTCCGCCGGTCATAGACAGGCTGATAAATACGGCAATTTTGCGCTTTTACGCATCGTATGCAATGTTTGAAAGGATTGTAATTACAGCGCAGAAAATTTCACTTATTCTTCCTAAAGGAGAAAAAGAAGAGTATTACCAGACAAGTTTTACAAAAATACTTAAGCATATTATGGAAAAATATCAGCGGGATGTGAATTTTATTCAGAATAAAGATGTTATGAAGTTAGAAATGAAAAATACATTTAAAAATCCAGAAACTGTTTTAAGTGCTGTTACGGCATTTTGCAAAGAAATAAGTGAATTGCTTGAAGCAGACAGTGGAATGAGTCAGCAAAATCTATTAAATTAAATTTTGCAATCAGAATATTATTATTAAATTTAAATGGTTTTATTAGATTTCGAAATAAAAAATTACCTGATGTCCTTAATTATATAATGAATGAAATTAAAAGGAATTATGCAATGGACAAAATAAAAGATGAAAATTACGAATTAGAAAAGATTGAAAACCTTGAATGGCTTGAATCGCTTGAATATGTTTTAAAGGAAAGCGGACCTGAAAGAGTAAAAGATCTTCTTCACGAACTTGATATGTTTGCTCACGCTTCGGGTGTTGATCTCCCGTTTACGGCAAACACACCTTACATAAATACAATTCCTCCGGAAAATCAGCCTAACTTTCCCGGCGGAAGAGAAATTGAACGGAGAATTAAGAGTCTTATCCGCTGGAATGCAATGGCAATGGTTGTTCGCGCCAACAGAGAATCACCCGGAATTGGCGGGCACATTTCGTCATTTGCTTCCTCAGCAACTTTGTATGAAATAGGTTTTAATCATTTCTTTAAAGGAAAAGATAATAATAGCCGGGGCGATCAGATTTACTTTCAAGGGCATACGGCTCCGGGAATATACTCGCGTGCTTTTCTTGAAGGAAGACTTACAAAAGAACAACTCGAAAATTTCCGGCGCGAATTAAAACCCGGCGGCGGATTATCTTCTTATCCTCACCCTTGGCTGTTGAGTGATTTTTGGGAATTCCCTACTGTTTCGATGGGATTGGGTCCTATTATGGCAATTTATCAGGCACGTTTTAACCGTTATATGGAAGACCGCGGACTGTTACAAAAAGCCGATACAAAAGTCTGGGCTTTTCTTGGTGACGGTGAAACAGATGAGCCGGAAGCTTTGGGAGCTATTTCGCTTGCTGCCCGCGAAAAATTGGATAATTTAATTTTTGTGATTAATTGTAATTTGCAAAGACTTGACGGACCTGTAAGAGGAAACGGAAATATTATTCAGGAACTCGAAGCTAACTTCCGAGGCGCCGGCTGGAATGTTATAAAAGTTATTTGGGGCAGCGAATGGGATAATCTTCTTGCAAAAGACGGCTCCGGAATGCTGCTTAAAAGAATGAATGAAAGCATTGACGGCGAATCGCAAAAATATGTGGTTGAAGACGGCAAATATACGCGCCAGCATTTCTTTGGAAAATATCCGGAAGTTGCAAAACTTGTTGAAAACTTAACAGATGAACAAATTGAAAAATTAACCAGAGGCGGTCACGACCCCATAAAAGTTTATGCTGCCTTCAAATCTGCAGTTGAACATAAGGGTCAGCCGACTGTTATTCTTGCCCGGACCGTAAAAGGCTATGGTTTAGGCGAAGCCGGCGAAGGAAAAAACATCACGCATCAGCAGAAAAAATTGAACGAAGACGAACTAAAACATTTTAGAACACGATTCGGTATTCCTATATCGGATGACGAAGTTGCAAATGCTCCGTTTTACCGTCCCGACGACAACAGTCCCGAAATCCGTTATATTAAAGAAAGACGCCAGGCTTTGGGAGGATATGTACCAAAAAGAGTAATCCGGAATTCGGTAATAAAAACACCTTCCGAAAAATTATTCGAAGAATTTTATACCGGTACCGAAGGAAGAGAAGTTTCTACAACAATGGTATTTGTTAGAATTCTATCTAAACTTTTAAAAGATAATGAATTAGGAAAAAGGATTGTTCCAATTGTTCCGGACGAAGCGAGAACTTTCGGGATGGAAGCCCTTTTCCGTCAGATAGGAATTTATTCACACGTCGGACAGTTATATGAGCCGGTTGATAAAGACAGTCTTCTATATTATAAAGAAGCAAAAGACGGACAGATTCTTGAAGAAGGAATTACCGAAGCCGGAAGTATGTCCTCTTTTATAGCAGCCGGAACTGCTTACTCCACTCACGGCGTAAATATGATACCCTTTTTCATCTACTATTCAATGTTCGGATTCCAGCGCATCGGCGATCTTGCCTGGGCTGCTGCCGATATGAAAACCAAAGGGTTTATGATTGGAGGAACAGCCGGAAGAACAACACTTGCCGGTGAAGGCTTACAGCATCAGGACGGACACAGTCACTTGCTTGCATATTCAATTCCTAATCTTAAAACATACGACCCTGCATTTGCATTCGAATTGGCAGTAATTATTCGCGACGGCATATACCGTATGTACGAAAAACAGGAAGATATTTACTATTACATTACAGTAATGAACGAGAATTATCCTCAGCCTGCAATGCCCGAAGGCGTAAAAGAAGGAATTCTTAAGGGAATGTATAAATTCAAAAAATCGGATAAAAAATCGAAAGCAAAAGCTCATTTGCTGGGAAGCGGAACTATACTGAATGAAGTTCTTAAAGCTCAGGAAATATTGGAAAATAATTATAATGTTTCGGCGGATGTTTGGAGCGTTACCAGTTATAAAGAACTTCGTTTAAATGGAATGGAAGCTGAACGATATAATATGTTCAATCCCGATAAACCAGCAAAGGAACCTTATGTTACTGCCGTTACTAAAGGAGAAAACGGAGTTTTTATTGCTGCATCCGATTATGTGCAGATATTGGCAGATTCAATTTCGAAATGGCTCCCTTCTCCTCTTAAAACTCTTGGCACATACGGATTTGGAAGAAGCGAAAACCGCGAAAGTTTACGCGACTTTTTTGAGGTTGATGCAAAGCATATAGTTTTTGCAACAATATTCTCGCTTGTTCAGGAAGGTTCTTTAAAGAAAGAAGTATTATCGAAGGCTGTTAAGGAATTGGGAATTAATCCTGAAAAATTAAATCCTTTGAAATCATAATTTGATAACTTAACCCGAGAAAAAAATGGTCGTTGAATTTAGATTGCCGGAATTAGGAGAAAATATAACATCTGCCGATATAACAAAAGTGCTTGTAAAAGTCGGCGATAAAATAAAAAAAGAACAACCGCTTGCAGAGCTCGAAACAGATAAAGCTTCCATGGAAATCCCTTCGGACATTGAAGGCGTTGTTAAAGAAGTTAAAATGAAGGAAGGAGAAAAAGCCAGTACCGGACAGGTATTGCTGCTTATCGAAACTGAATCGTCAGAATCAGCTCCAGCCTTATCCGTTAAAACGGATTCAGATGCTGCCGAAATACCGCAGGAAATAAAACCTGCATCATCAGCAAATAATGATAAAGTTTCGAAACTCTACAACTTCAAACTGCCCGAATTAGGCGAAAATATTTCAAAAGCTTCTGTAACAAAGATTTTAGTGAAAAATGGCGATTTTGTAAAAAAAGATCAGCCGGTTATTGAATTGGAAACAGATAAGGCTTCTATGGAAGTTCCGTTGGATGTTAGCGGAATTGTTAAGCAAATAAATATAAGTGAAGGAAGTACAGCAAATGTTGGCGAAATTATATTTATAATTGAAACAAGTGACTCTAATTTAGCCGAAAACAAAACTGAATCTGCAAAAAAGATAGACAGCCCGAAGCAACCGGTTCCAGAAGCTCCTGCTCTGCCGAAAACAGAACAGGAAAAAAAAGAAGCTGTTAATATAATTGTTCCCGAAGTAAAATCAATAATTGCTCCGGCTGCTCCTTCTGTAAGAAGATTTGCGCGCGAGATAGGAATTAAGATAAACAATGTAAGAGGAAGCGGACCAGGCGGAAGAATATCTATTGAAGATGTTAAAAAATATGCAAAAAGCTTGAATGAAAATATAGAGTCTGCATCCTTAGGCGGAGGCTTCGGAATTAAAACAGAGCCGCTCCCGGATTTCAGCAAATGGGGAGAAACTGATATCCAGCCAATGAATAATGTCCGCAAAAAAACCGCCGAACATTTATCGTACGCTTGGGCATCAATACCGCACGTAACTCAGTTTGATAAAGCCGATATTACAGAGCTTGAAGAAATACGGAAGCAATACGGCAAACTTGCTGAATCGGCTGGCGGAAAGTTAACAGTAACAGCAATTCTATTAAAAATTGCTGCATCGGCTCTTAAAAAATTCCCGCAATTTAATGCAAGCGTTAATATGGCTGGTAATGAAATTATATATAAAAAATATGTAAATATCGGTGTAGCTGTTGATACAGACAGAGGCTTGATTGTTCCTGTAATCCGCAATGTTGATAAGAAAAATATTATTGAACTTGCAGCTGAACTTGCTGAAATATCGAAAAAAGCACGCGACAAAAAAATCACTTTAGAAGATTTACAAGGCGGAAATTTTACAATCAGTAACCTTGGCGGAATTGGCGGAACAGGTTTTACGCCAATAGTAAACGCCCCGGAAGTTGCGATTTTAGGTGTATCCCGCGGCTCTTACGAACCGAAATATTCCGGCAGTGAATTTGTCCCCCGGCTTATGCTGCCGCTGTCCCTTTCGTACGATCACAGGATAATTGACGGCGCTGACGGAGCAAGATTTTTAAGGTGGATTTGTTCTGCGCTTGAGCAGCCTATTTTGATGTCGCTTGAAGGATAAAAATTTAACAGATAAAATTTTAAATTTGCTGAATGTGATTTTGGAGAGTATATGAAAAAAATAAAAATTGCTGTGCTCGGAGCCGGTCCCGGCGGTTACACTGCCGCTTTTCTTGCTGCTGATCTTGGAATGGATGTAACATTAATTGATTTGAATAAGAACCCCGGGGGAGTATGCCTTCACGTTGGATGTATTCCTTCAAAAGCGCTTTTGCATGTTGCTAAACTTTTAGAAGAAACAAAGCACGCCAAAAAATGGGGTATCGATTTCGGCGACCCGAAAATTGATATTGACGGAATAAGAGCTTTTAAAGATAAAGTTGTTGCAAAACTTACAGGCGGAACGGGACAATTAGTAAAACAGCGCAAAATAAATTACATTCAGGGAAGAGGTCAATTCCTGAACTCGAATACTATAAAAGTTGAAAAAACCGACGGAACAATTGAAGAAGTACAATTCGATAAAGCAATTCTTGCTACCGGTTCGGAACCAGTACGAATTCCCGGCTTGTGGATTGACTCTCCAAGAATGATTGATTCAACCGGAGCGCTTGAACTGAAAGATATTCCTGCAAAAATGCTTGTTCTTGGAGGCGGTATAATTGGACTTGAAATGGCAAATGTTTATTCTTCTCTGGGCTCAAAAGTAAGTGTAGTTGAAATGATGCCTCAGCTTGTTCCCGGCGCTGATAAGGATTTGATTGATATATTAACCCGCAGTCTTAAACCCCGTCTTGGAAGCATTTTGCTTGAAACAAAAGTTGTAAAAATTGAAGAAATAAGTGAAGGACTGAAAGTTACATTTGAAGGCGAAAAACTAAACGAGCCGGTTCAAATATTTGATAAAGTGCTTATGGCAATAGGAAGACGCCCGGTTACAAAAGGATTGGGACTGGAAAATACTTCCGTAAAGTTTAGTGAAAAAGGATTTGTTCAGGTAAACAGTCAGCTGCTTACTGACGATTCAAACATTTATGCAATCGGCGATATTGTCGGAAATCCTATGCTTGCACATAAAGCCAGTGCCGAAGGGAAAATTGCTGTTGAGGCGATTGCGGGACATAAAGTTGCTTTCGAACCGGCTGCAATTCCATCGGTTGTTTATACCGATCCCGAAGTTGCCTGGGCAGGAGTAACCGAAAATGAAGCTTTAAAGAAAGGTCTGAACGTAGAAATTCATAAATTTCCTTGGGCTGCAATAGGCAGAGCAGTTACGATGGACAGAACCGATGGTATGACAAAACTTATAGTTGAAAAAGATACCGAACGAATAATAGGTGTTGCCATGGTTGGACAAGGAGCCGGCGAATTAATAGCCGAAGGAACTTTAGCAGTTGAAATGGCTGCTACAGCTAAAGATATGGCGCTTACAATTCACGCTCATCCAACAATATCGGAAACTATGATGGAAACAGCTGAAATGGTTTGGGGACTAAGTACAAGTATTTATCGGCCGAAAAAATAAACCCAAAAACAGTCATTAGAACAAACAATATTATGGCTGAGCTTTTAATATT
>CAYTFZ010000017.1:0-19425 GCA_964437215.1 uncultured Melioribacteraceae bacterium
CTGCCTGCCGGTTTGTAAACCTGGCTTTTGACTGGCAGGCACGGCGGTCTCCGGTTTCCCTTCTGCGTTCTCCGTTCTGTTTATCAGGCTCTTGACTGACGCTTTGCCCTTTGCCATTAACCTTTCACCGTTCACCCTTTTCCGCTATGCCCGAATATTGCAATTCTTAGAATAGCATTACCGAAGTATTTAAATGAAACTATCCACTGCATTAAGAATGATAAAATCTTGATTCTCGAACGCCTCATAAGTCCCGACACCGAAAAATCCGCTGCCAAACCAGGAAGGTTTTCAAAACCATTTGAACTATACCTCAATTCTGTTCAAAAAAAGCGTTACTACACAATATTCCCAATAATTTCCCCGATATTTTCTTAACTCCTATCCATATTGACTATAACTTTTTTATTAGCTAACTTGATTTGAGAAAAAAATCCTTATATATTCTTAACAGGCTCGATTCATATAAATATTTCTTTTTACTAACTGTTCTTAAAAATTTTTAATCCTTAAGAAGTTAACTTGAAAGAATTTGTCAATTGCCTTTTATTCTAACAAAAATGAATTATAATAAATTGATATGTGTTTGATTACAAAAAGATACTTAAAGGTTTGAAAAAAGTGATGTTTTTATTTCCAACAGTATAAGGAGAAATTATATGAGTGAAGAAAGTAAATGTCCTGTAACGGGCAGATCGGGAAGCAATTCCGCAGGAAGAGGCACTTCTAATAAAGATTGGTGGCCAAATCAGCTAAATATAGGCATACTTCATCAGCACGCTCCCGCATCCAATCCTTTAGGTGCAGATTTTAATTATAAAGAAGAATTTAGGAAACTGGATTTGCAGGCATTAAAGAAAGATTTATATGCTTTAATGACAGATTCGCAGGATTGGTGGCCTGCAGACTGGGGTCATTACGGAGGGTTATTTATCAGGATGTCCTGGCACAGTGCCGGAACTTACCGATCTGCCGACGGACGCGGCGGAGGCAACACCGGAAATCAGAGATTTGCTCCTATTAACAGCTGGCCTGATAATGCAAACCTCGATAAAGCCCGCCGTCTTCTTTGGCCTGTAAAACAAAAATATGGCAATAAAATTTCGTGGGCAGATCTATTAATCTTAGCAGGAAATTGCGCTTTGGAATCGATGGGCTTCAAGACTTTCGGGTTCGGCGGCGGACGCGCCGATATTTGGCAGCCGGAAGAAGATATTTACTGGGGAAGTGAAAATACCTGGCTTGGAGATAAAAGATACAGTGGCGAACGCAATCTCGAAAACCCTTTGGCTGCTGTGCAGATGGGGCTTATTTATGTTAATCCCGAAGGACCGAATGGAAATCCCGACCCGATAGCTTCGGGCAAAGATGTACGCGATACATTTGCACGAATGGGAATGAATGATGAAGAAACTGTTGCACTTGTTGCGGGAGGACATACTTTCGGAAAAGCTCACGGTGCCGGCGATCCTAAATTAGTCGGACCGGAACCCGAAGCAGCTCCTTTAGAAGAACAAGGATTAGGATGGATAAACAAACTTGGAACCGGAAAAGGAGTTCACACAACAACAAGCGGCATTGAAGGAGCTTGGAAACCTAATCCAACCAAATGGGATATGGGTTATTTTGATATGCTTTTCGGTTACGAGTGGGAATTGGTAAAAAGCCCCTCCGGCGCTTGGCAATGGCTTGCAAAGGACGTTAAGGACGAGCATATGATTCCTGATGCTCACGATTCTTCAAAAAAACACAGACCTATGATGACTACAGCCGATCTTTCGCTTAGATTTGATCCGGTTTACGAACCTATTTCACGCAGATTCCATAAAGATCCGGCTGCTTTTGCCGATGCTTTTGCGCGCGCCTGGTTTAAACTTACACATCGCGATATGGGTCCCAAATCACGATATCTCGGACCGGAAGTGCCCGCCGAAGATCTTATCTGGCAAGATCCTGTTCCTGCAGTTGATTTTAGACTTGTTGATTTGAACGATATTGCGGATTTAAAGAAACAAATATTATCTGCCGGACTTTCAATTTCGGAATTGGTTTACACTGCCTGGTCATCGGCATCCACATTCCGCGGTTCCGATTATCGTGGCGGAGCAAACGGTGCGCGTATCCGCCTTGCGCCTCAAAAAGACTGGGAAGTTAATCAGCCGGCACAGCTTCAAAAAGTGCTTGGGATATTGGAAAACATCCGTAACGGATTTAACAGTCCTAATAAAGACGGCAAAAAAATATCAATGGCAGATATAATTGTGTTAGCAGGCTGCGCTGCTGTTGAATCGGCTGCAAAAGCTGCGGGTTTTGATGTTGAGGTACCGTTTACTCCGGGACGCACCGACGCTAAACAGGAGCAGACAGATGTTGATTCTTTTGCCGTGATTGAACCTTTGGCAGACGGATTCAGAAATTATCAAAAACATAAATTTACAGTTCCGGCAGAAGAAATGCTGCTCGATAAAGCTCAGCTTCTTACACTCACCGCGCCCGAAATGACTGTGCTTATAGGCGGTATGCGCGTATTGGGAGGAAATTTTGGAAACTCGAAAAACGGAGCTTTTACTGACAAAACCGGGGTGCTAAGCAACGACTTTTTTCTAAATCTGCTAAATATGAATACAAAATGGATTCCGATTTCCGAAGCAGGGGATTTATTTGAAGGACGCAACCGGAAAACAAACGAGCTGAAATGGACAGGAACCCGGACAGATTTGATTTTTGGTTCAAATTCGCAGCTTCGCGCTATTGCAGAAGTTTATGCGCAAAATGATGCTAAAGAAAAGTTCGTTAAGGATTTTATTGCTGCATGGAATAAAGTAATGAATCTTGACCGTTTTGATATTAAGTAATTGTTAAAAGTTTTTTACAGATTTATGATTTTACCGGTTAATCAGGTTTAAGCATTTACGCCGATTAACCGTTTTTTTTGTTCTTTAAATTCAGCTTGTGGATACTGAAGGAAAGATTAAAATTACTTTTGTTCCCTTATTCACAACACTTTCAATCAGAAATTCGCCTTTTAACAATTTTGTCAGCCGGTATGCAATTGTAAGTCCCAAGCCTGCACCTTCATATTTCCGCTTATATCCCTCATCTTCCTGCTGCATAAAAGGCTCAAGAACTTTTTCAATTTTGTCCTTATCAATCCCAATTCCGGTATCTTCTATTTCAATGCGGAAATGTGAATCGGAATAGATTGTGCGGATAGTTGCCAAACCCTTTTCTTTATTATATTTTATTGCATTATCTACAAGCATCCCTATAATTTTCCGGAATTTGCTTTCATCTCCTTCAAAATAAGAATCTTTTTCGTCCAAGTCGATCTCGAGAGATATATTTTTTGAAAGAGCTTTAATAAAATACTCTTGATATATGCTCTTAATTATCGAATTTACATTGAATATTGTCATATCAAAATTGTAGCTGCCCGATTCCAAAATTGATACTTCAACAATATTATCCACAAGCGAAAGAAGTCTGTTAACGCCTTCTTTAAGCAAAGAAGAAATTTCAGGAAGCGATTCGTAATTATATGTTTTTAAATCGTCTTCAAGAAGATCGGAATACCCGACAATTGCATTCAGCGGAGTTCTTATTTCGTGCGACATATTTGCTAAAAATGTAGATTTTAACTGATTAACCTGAGCTTCTTTTTTAAATGCTTCTTTCAATCTTTTCTCGTTAAGAAGCTGCTCTGTTATATCGGTTAAGTTAATTATAAATAACCGCACTTTTTCGAAAGGATCATCAGTATAAGTTATTTTGCAAATATATTCCTGCTTTGTAACATTATTCGGATACCTGAACTTTATAAATGCTTCGGGAACATCATTTATTTTTTCAATCATATTTTTAAGTACGCCGAAAAAATCCTTTTCTATTGCATCTTCCAGCAATGTGGAAGAATTACATTGGGAAGGAACCTTGAAAATTGAATAAAAATTGTCGTTAGCGCTTTCAAAAAATAAATTATCCTCTTCTTTCCTTACTATTAATAGCAAATCCGAAATATTGTTAATAATTGATTTTTGTCTTTGTTCGGATTTTCGGATAATTCGGTTTTTTTGAATATAATTTGTTATATCGTGCGCAGTAAGTATAAAGTTCGAAGGTTCGGGACCGCTCTTTTTTATTGGCGTTAATTTCAATTCTTTGAACCAAAGTTCGCCTTCTTCGGTAATATCCGAAATAATTTTAATCCATTCTTTCCTATTTTTAATGCAATTCGAAAGTTCGGTGTATTCATTTTCCGCTAAATAATTTTCAAAAAGATCTGGCAGATATCTTTTATAAATGTTTTCTATATCAACATTTAAGGCTGTTTCAAAAGATTTTGTTGAATAATTTATTATTCCTTTTTCGTCTGTTATTATTACGGGTACATCTCCGTATTCAAGAGCGTTGTGGAGATTGTTTATCCGGTTTTCAATTATTCTTCTTTCTTCAACTGTGGTTGTAACTATTATGAAATATTCATTTTCCTCAAGAAGAATTCTTTCCAGATCAACATAAAATCCTTCTGAGTTTTCTAAATTTTCGGAAAGAATAAACATTTCAAAACTAAGACTTCTGTAATTGCTGCTGACAATTCCCTGCAGAAAGTTTTGTAAATCCGGTTCGGTGTGCACTTGAGATAGAGGCTGTCCTTCGGATATTTTAAATTGGCGAGTAAATGCTTTATTGCAAAAAACAATTTTCATTTCGCGGTTTATTACCGCAAAAGGTTTTGTATCAGGAAGTTCTTCTAGAGCTTTAAAATCCTGAACAGAACGATATTTGTTCAGGTTTTCGAGCGAGTATTGGCTTTCACTTTTTTCAGGCATCAATTGTAACAATCCGGTCAATTTTTATATTTTCATCATATGTTGCAGGAAACTCAAACCCATTAATAATATTGAATCTTCCCAATTTTGAAATAAAAGTAAGAATTATTGTAAAAATATAATTTAACTCCAGCAACAGCTTGTTATCAATTGATTCAAGCAGTTTATCAATTACCGGAACGTCTTGCCGGTTAATTTCATTAGCAATATTCAAATCAATAATTCTTTCAAAAAGAATTCCCAATGCATCGAGAGTATTTTTCTCCGGTTCTTCATCAAGGTTAATCTTTTCCTTTTTAAATTCTACTTTCAAAAGCGATTTGTGCCTTTTATTTTTATCATCTAAATATTGCTTGTAAATATTCAAAGAGTGCACTGTTTCTTTATAAAAAAAACCAAAATCGATTAATGTTGAAAACTCAAATTCGCTGTAAAAAAAGTGCAGATACAATTTTTCATCGCTTAAAATATTTATATCTTTTGGAACCCAGTTAATCTTCGAAAGATAAATAGCTGCCGGCGAAAATATTATGGAATCGTTCCCGAAGACTTTTGATATCTGCGGCTTTTTCACATAATTTTCGTATGAATTTGTCCTGCCGCTTTTAGGCGACATATCCGGACCGATATTTAAAATTCGTTCAAGCATTATTTTTAGTATTGTATATTTAATATTATCGGCAGGGCGAAGCAAAAATTGAATTAATCGAACTTAATCATACGGTTATTTTGGGCATACTGAATTATTTCGGGATTTTTGATATTTATAAGAGCATCCACGAATTTTTTAATTCTTTCAATTGACTCGTTTATTATGTATAAATCTTCTTTTATATTATTTTTTTCTTTTACGGATAATTCAGTTTCCAGATTTTTTTGAGCCATAATAAGGCTGCTTAAAGGATTATTAATCTGATGCCCTAAAGTGCAAGCCAGTTCCACAACAGCTTTACTGTGTTCAATATTTTTAAGCTCGTTTTGAAGATTATGGATGCGAGTACCCGATCTTATTCTTGCAAGCAGTTCCTGGTTTTCAACCGGTTTTACTAAAAAATCATCTGCGCCAACATCAAGCCCCATTACTCTGTCTTTAAGCGATGCGCGTGCAGTAAGAACAATAAAATAAATAAGTTTAAATTCTTCTTTCTCTTTTAAAATATTGCAAAGCTGCAGCCCGTCCATCTGAGGCATCGTCCAATCTGCAACTATAACTTTCGGGGTAAAAGTCTCAAGAACTTTTAAAGCTTCGAGACCGTTTGCAGCAGACTTTACCTCGTAGTTATTTTTAGTCAGAAGTCTGTCGAGAATAAACCGTGTATCATTCTCGTCCTCAACAATCAGTATTTTATCTTTTTCGGGTTCTATTTTACCAGATTCCTTACTTTATCTAAAAACATTTTAAAATCCGTAATCGGCTTAACAATATAATCATCAGCCGTACATTCATCAAAATTCAAGCTGTTTTTTGTTAATTTTTTATAAGCAGTTATCATAATTAACGGAATATCTTTAAACTTTTCATCCTTTTTTATAAGATTGGTTAATGTTAATCCGTCATATTTCTGATTTTTATAAAAAGTGTTTTTCAAAGAAACATCCATTATTATTAAATTCACAATTCCTTTTTCAAGAGCCTCAAAAGCTATACTGCCGTCTTCAGTCTGTATCAGCTCAAATTCATCTTTAGGAAAAAGATAAGAATAAAATTGCTGCGTAAAAGGATCGTCTTCAATAATTAACAATGTCTTTTTCATATATTTTCATTGTATTTAACAATAATGCTTATCCTTCGGTTAGCCGGATTTAAAGAATCTTCTTTAACTTTTAATCTGTTAGCTGCATAACCTCTTATTTCATCTATTTGTTCCATATTAAGTCCGCCTTCAATTAATGCTCTGCGGGCAGAATTTGCTCTATCCGCGCTTAGTTCGTAATTTGTATAGCCCAAATTTCCGCCAGAATAAGCTCGAGAATCAGTGTGTCCTTCAATTATAAGTTTATTGTTTAACTTAGAAAGTTCGGATGCAATTATTAATAGCAGTTCCTTAGGTTTTTTCTTCAGAGTTGCTGTTCCAATTTCAAAAAAAACATCGTCTTTGCTATCCATAATTTCAATTTTCAACCCTTCTTCAACAATTTCTATGCTTATACTTTCTTTCATATAATCAAATTTTTCGCTTCCTTTAAGTTGATTGGATAATTCCTGTCCCATAGCTTCGAGCTTTGCTTTTTCTCTTTCTTTGAAAGCTTCTTCATCAAGCACTTTGGGAGCAAGCGATGTTTTTCCTTCCTCGTCAACAAAAGATTGCCCCTGCCCTATATTATATCCAAGCGGATCTTTGAAATATCCGGCAACAGCTTCTTTCACTTTCGAATCCTGACCCATAATCCAAAGAACAATAAAAAGCGCCATCATCGCTGTAACAAAATCGGCATAAGCCACCTTCCAAGCTCCGCCATGATGACCTCCGCCTCCTTTTTTGGGCTTTTTTATTATTATGGGCTCTTGATTATGATCGCCCAGGTCCATTGCCATTATTTGCCTCTCAGATAATTTTCAAGCTCCGAAAAAGAGGGGCGCGATCCGGAATAAATTGTTCTTCTGCCAATTTCAACTGCAACTATCGGCGGATTGCCTTTTGCATAAGCAACAACACAAGCTTTTATTGTTTCGAGATAACGGACTTCATCTTCTATCATATGTTCGATGTTTGTTGCTAATGGACCAACAAAACCATATGAAAGAAGAACACCAAGAAATGTACCTACTAAAGCAGCTGCAACGTGATGCCCAACAGCTTCAGCTCCGTCGTTAATGCTGCCCATAGTTACAATAATTCCTAAAACCGCTGCAACAATTCCTAATCCTGGAAAAGCATCGCCGACTTTTGAAAGCAAGTGAGCAGAAGGTTTTTGCTCGGCTTCGAATGTTTCTATTTCTACATCCATTAAAGCTTCCACTTCGTGAGGAGGTACTCCGCCCGAAAGCATAACTTTTAAAGTATCGCATAAATAAGTAATAGCAGTTTTATTATCTATCAGTGTTTTATTAGACGAAAAAATTTCGCTTTCATTCGGATTTTCTATATGTTTTTCAATTGCAAGAAGACCGTCGCGCTGAGCAACCAGAAATAAATCGTATAATACTTTCAATAATTTTAACGAATCGTCTTTTGAAGCGTGCTTTGCTTTTATTGCCTTAGGAATTGAACCGAACAGCTTAATAAGAGTTTCTTTTGGCGCCATTATTAAAAGACTTCCGAAAGCAGCTCCGCCAATTGTAACAAACTCCGAAATCTGAATCAGTGTTACAAGGTTTCCCCCTGCCATCGAAAAACCTACCACAAGACTAACAGCTACAACAGCTGCTCCTATAAGAATAAACATAAAATATTGTCCAAATATTGAATTCTATTTTATATTATCGATAATTTGAAATAATTTATTACACTTAAATTCAACAAAAATCCAATCTGTTGCAGATTTCATATCGCGGGCTTCAATTTCTTTTGATATTTCGGTAATTTCAGGGTATCCTATTGTCCCTCCGGCGCCTTTAAACTCGTGAATTATCATTTTTAATGATTCTTCATTCTTTGTTTTTATTGCCTGCTGAATAGTTTTCTTTTTTGCAGGATATGTATTAAGAAAAAAAGTTACAAGTTTTGACTGTATTCCTGCTGTTTCATCTTTGGAGTTTGTAATTATAGCAGCTGCAGGTTTTTTATCCTTTTCATCAATCAATTCTTCAACATATTTCAATATTACACTTTTCTGCAAAGGTTTCGAAATTACTTTGTCGGCTCCGGCTTCAATTGCCGCCAATACATTGGGACGCGCAGTATTTGCGCTTATTACAACAGTTGGAATATCCTGAATATCTTTTAGGACTTTTTTAACCTGAAGCATTTTTATGCCGTCGAAATTCGGCATCATCAAATCAAGAAATATTATATCAGGTTTTTCTTCAGCAGCCTTCTGAATTCCCTCCAAACCATCGGAGCAAGTTATTACTTCGTAACTGTTGCTGCCGAATATTTCCTTGAAAAGATTTAAAATAACGTCAGAATCATCAACTACCAGAATTTTAATTTTTCTGCTGGTCTTTATCACTTGAATCTGTTTTTATTTTATTAACATTCAATTTTGAAATATCCGGTATTTCACCCAAAGAAATTTTCTGCGATGCTTCAACAATCTGCTCCTTTACCTTTTGGTAAACTTCCTCACGCATAACCTTTACTTCTGTTGGAGCTTCTATGCCAAGCTTCACCTGATTTTCGGATATAGTAACAATTTTAATAACAATATCCGACCCGATTCTGATTTTTTCGTTTTCTCTTCTTGATAGTACAAGCATATTTTTTCTTTTTTTAGTTTTCAACAAAAAGTGCATAATTAATAACAAACTTCTCGTTATCAATTACTTTTTGAAATCCGATTTTTTCTTCCTGATTAATATAAACAGGCGCTTTTAAATTAATATTAATTTTGGAAGGTTCCTTGTCTAATTTTACAATTCCGAAAGCCTCTGCGTTTTTTTCCTGAGGATAATCCTTATCTAAAACTCTCAGCGGAAAAAGAGGAAAAACAATTTCAGGCATTTCCAAAGAAGTCAACCAGAAAAATATGCCATTTTCCTCTGTTAACAAAACATATTTTTTAAGATTTTCGAAACCGAGAATACCTTCCTTAAAGTTGATAATCAATTTATCATCAACTTCAATTTCACCGAATTGTTTTGTTGTTATGTTCATAGCTCACTTTTTTTATTTGTTTAAAATTACGATATCTACTCTTCTGTTCAAAGCTTTTCCTTCATCTGTATCGTTTGTTGAAATAGGTTTATAGGAAGAATAACCTACAATAGAAACTTTTTCCGGATTAACTTCCTGAACTGCCATCAGATAATATGCCGTATTTGTTGCGCGTGCAACAGAAAGATGCCAGTTGGACGCATACTGTCCGCCTAAAACAGGAACATTGTCTGTGTGTCCTTCAATCCTTATATCGTTTGGCAAAGTTTTAATTATTTCTGCTAAACTTGCTAAAACTTTCTGCGAATTAGCTCCTAAATCAGCTTTGCCCGATTGAAATAAAATATCATCCAGAATTCTTATAGTAACTCCTCTTTCATTTTCGATAAGTTTAACTTTTTCACCGTAATTCTGATGCTCAATAACGTTTTGCAATCTTTCCTGCAAATTTTTCTGCGGATCGATAATAGTAATGTTATCTTTCTCAGGAATTTTTATTTTTTGATTTGCAGCCTTATTAAAATCAGCATTCCCGAAAGTATTTCCCATCGCTGAAATCATTTTTTCGTATTTCTGTATATCGATATTTGAGATTGCATAAAGTATTATAAACAACCCCAGCAAAAGAGTTATCAAATCGGCATAAGTAAGAATATACCTGTCGGCATTTTCCACCTCAGGCAATTCTTCGCTGGTTATCTTTTTAGAAGTTCTTTTTGTTCGCTTTCGGGCAGTAAGCTGATTAGCCTCGATCGTATCACCGAAGGAATCTCTCCGCTCTGCAAGGCCAAAACTCCCTCCAAGGTAACTTCCATCATCTGTTTTTCTTCTAAGTGGCATTGTTTTAATTTATCTGCTACTGGCAACCAAAACAAATTTGCGCTTAAAACACCCCATAAGGTTGCAATAAAAGCAGATGCTATATTATGAATTAAAATATCAGGGTTACTCCCTGCATTTGCTAAAGTCATTATTAAAGCCATAACCGTTCCCAAAATTCCCATAGTAGGGGCATATCCGCCCATTTTTTGAAAAATTGAGATGTTAGAATTATGCCTGTCCTGTAGTGCTTTCATTCCCGCATAAGCAATATTTTCAAGCGATTCGGGGTCGGTTCCGTCAAGAACAAATCTTATCATTCTCTGAGGAAATCCGTGTTCAAGCTTATGAATATCCTTTTCAATTGCTAAAAGACCATCCTTTCTTCCCTTTGCAGCTATCTGCACCATAACAGAAATTATCCGATGAATGTCATATTTTCTTGGGAAATATGCCAGCTTTATAAGTAAAAATATTCTCTTAAAGTTTTCCCATCCGAAACTTATAATTGCAGCAGCAAAAGTTCCACCAAAAACTACAAGCAAAGGGGGAATAAGAAAAAGCGCCGAAACAGAACCGCCTTCAAGCAGATATGCTCCGAAAATAGATACAATTCCAAGCAGCAAACCATATACCGCACCATGATTTTTTTGCATCATAAGTAATCCAGAAGCGATTTAGGCAAAATCATTGAAGAAATTTTATACGATAATTCCAGATTGTACTGTTCATTCTGAAGCGAAACAAGCGCTGCTGCCATATCAACATCTTTTTCTTTAGATAAAAGTTCGCGTGTCTGGATATCACTGTTTTGAAGCATCAGCTGAGTATTTTCAAGTCTGTTTTGTATGCTGCCTGCTTCCGACATTTGATTTAGAAGATGCGAATTAAAATTTTCCACAATGGCTATTTGATTGGAATTCGGTTTTATTCCGTTATTCAATTGCTCTTTGATAGATATAAGCGTATTAAAAATATCTGCCTTCTGATTTTGCAGATAAGTTAAGTTTGTTGCTGAGGCTGCTTCAGTCATATTACTCAGGTCAATTCTTAAATCCAATTTATTTGCCGGGACCGTAATTCCTATTAAAGAAGGATTTGCCCCGTCAATAGTACTAAGTTTTCCTGTTGCCGGATCAAATGAAATCTGATTGCTGCCGTTTGTAATTGTTACAGAAGATGAATCGACTACCGAATAATCGAAAGTATAATCGTTTGCAGCTGTTTTTGTATAGTTAAAATTTAATGTATATTCGTTTCCATCGGCATCCAAAACAGTTGTTGAACCCGATTGAACACTTCCCACTGCCGAGCCAGAATCGAGATTTCCATTTTGCTGTGTAATTGCCGAAAAAAGCTCGTTGCCCTGAATATTTATTTTTTGGCTTATGGTATCGGATATTTTTATTTTATGAATTCCGCTTATATCAGAAGCTTTTACTTCAACAGCTGTGTTAGTGGAATTATATCCGAAAGGTTTCTGCGAAAAATCTGTTCCGCCGAATAAATATTGTCCGTCAAATTCCGAATTCGCGCTGTCCAGCAAAGCTGCAATCGCTCTATCTACATTTTGAGCATATATATCAAGATTTTCATTTTCCAGCGGATTGTTCATTAATGTAAAATCAGACCTGAGTTTTTCAATTTCGGATTGCATTGTTTCCATTGCGCTTATTGTTCTTCCAATCAGCGGAAGCCCGCTGTCGATATTTTTCGAGTAAACAGAAAGACTTTCTACCTGATTGCTCAAACGCATAACACGTGCAGAGCCGATAGGAGAATCGGATGGTTTATTAATTTTGCTTTGAGTTGTTATTTGTTTTTGATAAAAGCCAACTTTTTCTTGAGTTTTTTGCATATTTATCAAATACGAAAGCTGCAATGATCTTTGTGTTACTCGCATAATTAAACCATATTTAGTAAAGTTTGTAATAAATCATCGGCAATAGAAATTAATTTTGCAGAGGCATCATATGAACGCTGGAATTTTATTATATCCATCATTTCTTCGTCGATAGAAACCCCCGAATACTCGGACTGCTGCTGTTCAAGCTGCTGAAGCACCAGCTCATTTGCTGAGGCTTTCTGGTCGTTCATTACTTTTTCGTTGGCTACACTGCTTACAAAATCGGAGTAATTTTCGGAAATTGTTAATCCGTTCAGCATTTTGGTACTTTTCAACTCAGCCAGTCGTAATGCTAAATCTCCGTTACCTGATGTGCCGTCTGAGGAAACAGCAATTCTGTTAGGATCATTAAGAATTTCGGAATTAATTTCCAAAACCCCATTGCTGTAATTCGAAAAAAAGTTTATTCCTGTTGCCTGTGGATTTGTGTTCGAATATCCAGTGGAATGAATTGAATTCACATTATCAAATATCTGCTGCGAAACTAAATCAAGTTTGCTTAAATAATCGGGTATCAGCTTATTATATGAATTTGTTATGGCAAAAAGTTCACCCCCGTTCACCTTAACTTTCGCATTTCCGTCTTCCGAAAGGATTGTAAGTTTACCGTTTTCTACTGAAGATTGAAACTTTGTAGCGTACATTCTGTCAACGGCAAAAACACCTCCAACTGAAACACTTGCCATATTTTTATCGTCGTAGCTTACATTAACATTTACAAGTTTACTAAGATTTTGCAGGGCTTCGTTTCTTTTATCAAGAAGATCGAATCCTCCATTCCCTTTAATGTTGGCATCGTATATCTGTTTATTTAATTCCTGGATTTCTCTAAGATATGAATTTATATCGTCAACCATACTTTGTGCATCAAGTTTTTGGTCATTCCTAACTAAATCAAGTCCTTCGTAAAGTGTTTTTATTTTAGAAGACATCTGTTCGGCCGATTGAATAACATTTGTTCGCAAAGGAGTTGAGGCAGGATTAACAGCAAGTTCTTCCCATGCATTAAAAAAATCGTTTATCAATCCCGAAAGCCCTAATTCAGTCGGCTCCGAAAATAAAGATTCAATATGTGATAATATTTGAGATTGTTTGTCTGCTGACGAAAAAGCCTGATTATACTTAATTGTCTGGGCATCATTTATCTGATCGCGAACGCGCTGAATATCTTCTATCTTAACGCCCAATCCTACCGAAATCCCGACACGGCTGTCCGGCGGAAGAGCACCAAGAACAACTCTCTGCCGCGAGAAATATGGATTGTTCGCATTGGCTATATTATTCGAAGTTACCTCAAGCGCTTTTTGATAAGTGGATAAACTTCGGCGCGATATTTCAAATAATCCGCTGATTGCCATTTAAATTTTCCTGTCGACCATCGACTTTTTATTTGTGCTTTTTAAAATATTTATTGTCTGGCTTATAAAACTTTTTGCCTGTTCAATTAAATACAGATTTTTATAATTCTGATCGGCAATTGCTCTCGAATATTTTCCTATTACTTCTTTTGCCGATTCAATAAATTTAACATCTTCTTTTGCCAGGCTGCCATCTAAATGTTTAAGCAATACATCCAGTTTGGGCTGTTTTTCATCAATACTCATTTTTGCGTAAATGTTTTCAATCAAACTCAGTCTTTTCTTCTCTTCTTCATTTATCGCAAATAGAAGTTTCTCTTCATTTTGAAGACATTCGGATAATAAGTTGTTGTTTCTTCCGATTAAAGCTTTTTGCTTGTTTTCGGTAATTTCATACAGATTTCGCAAATTCTGTATCTGTTTTTCGAGCGATTTTTTTAATAAATCTATTTCCATATCAGCTTTCCAAATTATTTAAATAACCTAATACTCTGTTAATATATTTTTTTGTTTCATCAAAAGGCGGAATTCCGTTGTATTTTTCAACATTTCCCGGTCCTGCATTATATGCTGCTAAAGCAAGGTTCATGTTGCCATTATATTGTCGAAGCATTTTAGCAAAATATTTAGTTCCTCCCATAATGTTCTCGCGGGGATTCATCGAATCTGATACCCCCATTTCTTTGGCAGTGGGATCCATAAGCTGCATAAGTCCTTTTGCTTTTGCTTTAGAAACAGCTCTTTCATTTGCTGCAGATTCAGTAAGAATTATTGATTTGATGACATTCTGATGAATTCCGTATTTCTCGGAGGCTTCTAAAATTATATCTTCATATTTTTCTAATCTTTTCATTGTGTTGTTTGTAGGTTGAACCGACGGTACATCCTTTAAATCCGAAGGCATTTGACCTTTTAATTTTTCACCTTTCAGTTTTAATATATCGTCAATACTTTCACCGGTCAGTTTTCTGTATATCATTTCGGATATTCCCAGACTTTTCGATTCAGTCATATAAGAAGCCAATTCACCTTCGAATACAGTATCCAAAACATCTCCTCCGAAGTTTTCGCTTCCAAACAAACCTTCCGTTGAGCTTGTCATGCTTTTTAGCATCATTTGCGCCAGCATACTTTCAAATTCTTTGGATGCTTTCGCTAATTTCTGTTTTTCGGCATCCGAATAATTTTTGTGTATTTCGGGTGTCGAATTAAAGTGCTTTAAGCTGTCAGTTGTTTTTAATGATATATTTTCCATATCAAATTATCACTAACTCGCCGGTTAGCGCTCCTGCTTCTTTTAATGCTTGAAATATTGCAATAATGTCTCTGGGACTTACTTTTAATGAATTCAATGCTGCTGCAACTTCCTGAACGTTGCTGGCTCCTTCAATACTTACAGTGTTATTTCCTTCTTCCTGAACATCGGGAACAAGGTTATTAAAAACTTGTGTCTGTCCCTGACTGAAAGCATTTGGCTGAGAAATAATAGGATATGACCTGATGTTTATATTTAATCCGCCATGAGAAATAGATACCGGAAGGATTTTTACATTATTTCCAGCAACTACAGTTCCTGTTCTTTCATTCAGTACTACTTTGGCAATTGCGTCACGCTCAATCTGTATTGTTTCCACAGCTGCTAAGAAAGCCGGAAGATTTGTCTGCTGATCAGAAGGGACATTAAGTTTAATTTCCGATCCGCCTAATGTTTGGGCAGTGCCGTCGCCGAATTGTGCATTAACTGCTATCGAAATATTATTTGCCGTTGTAAAATCGGGATCTTTTAATAAAATGCTCAAATTCTGCATATCAATCTGTGCATTGGAAAATTCTGTTTCAACCAAACCGCCGCCGGGTATTCTTCCGGTAAGTGCATGATTTCTTGCAAATCTTCCTCCGGAACTTGTGCTTATATCATAGCCTCCTACTGAAATTGCCCCTTGCGAAAAACCATGAACATTTCCGTTTTTTGCCGACAGGGGAGTTAAAAGAAGCGTTCCGCCCATAAGACTTGTTGCATCGCCCATTGCCGAAACCATTACATCAAATTCGCTTCCGGGTTTCAGTAGATTATCTACTTTTGCTGTAACCATTACTGCCGCAACGTTGCGTGTTCTGAGGTTTGTTTCGGGTACTGTAATTCCGAAACGCTTAAGCATGCTTGTTACAGACTGCACTGTAAAACTTGAACGATAGCTGTCTCCCGTTCCGCCAAGTCCTACAACCAAGCCGTAACCGATAAGCTGTTCGCTGTTCACTCCCTTGAAATAAGCAACATCTTTAATACGCTGGGCATTTATAATGCCTGCAAAAAGTATTACAACAAATGCAAATCTTAAATAAGTTTTCATACCATCCACCTAAAATAACCAGTGAAATAATTTTGTAAGCCAGCCGGGACTCTGATTGCGGTCTATCATTCCGCTTCCTTCGAATGTTATTTCGGCATCGGAAATATTATATGAATATACTGTATTATCCGATTGTATATCTATGCTGCGGATTACACCGCTTATTAAAACTGTTTGTTCTTCGCCATTAATTGAAATTTTTCTGCTGCCGTGGATTTTAAGATTACCATTTGAATAAACCGAATCGATTGTTGCGCTTATTTTTGTACTAACCGATCCGGCAGACTTTGTTGATCCGCTTCCCTCAAAATCATTTTGCGAACTCATCCCGAAATCCACCGACGGAATCATTGCCTCTCCGTCCATCGAACCATCGGCTCCCAGACCAATATTGCTTGATCTCCCTGTCTGTGTGGCTGCCTGGTTTGTAGCCTGCGAAGATTCCATTACAATTATTGTAACAGCATCACCCACTCTGTTAGCCTTATAATCGGAAAACAATGAACTGAAAGCATTCTGCCTCATATCCTGCGCGGCAATTGCTCCGGAAAATATCACGATTATCAACAATATATTTTTCATAATAAACCTGCTTTTATTCCAATATTCTTACTTTAGAACTGTTTACAACTTTCGCCTGAAAATATTTATTCCCTTGTGAAATAATTCTGATAACATCGCCAATACTGCCTTCTTCTTTTGCTTTTGCTTCAATAGTAACTTCAACATTGCCTTTAGAAACAACAGCATCAACTTTATCGTTAATCAGTACATCAGGAATTTTTTCAAGCATATAAGGCTGAAGAATACTTCCTTGTTTTATATTTATCTTTGCTCTGGTTCCCTCAAGATTTTTTACATCAATTACCGCTGATGTGCTTAACTGTGCAACATCTTTTATTTCAATTTTAATATCGGAAGAAGAAATACTGCTTCGTTTTTCTATGTTTCCGGCGGCAACTGCAACCTTTGTATATATTTTTACTTTTAATGTAATTATGGACTGGGTATTTTTTTCTGGAAGAATTACAGGAAGATAAAAAAATCCGTTGCTGATTTTCGGTTTAACATCTTCGGAAATTACTATTCTGTTTATATCTTTAATATCTTTCGGCGCCGATACTATTTCGTATTCAACACTTTCGTAATCCGAAAAATATTTTTTTAGATAATCGTGTATTCCATCGGCATTATTTGACGGAAACATGAAGATTAAGAATAATATTACCCCGAAGAAATTAAACATTTGTTATCCTCTCTTAAGGTTGTTTGCCATCGACATCATATTTTCAACGGTCTGAACGGTTTTAGAATTTATTTCGTAAGCGCGTTGGGCAGTAATCATTCCAATCATTTCCTCTACAATATCAACATTCGAAGATTCCAGAAATCCTTGGCGCAGCTCGCCAAAACCTTCAAAGCCCGGTGTTCCTATAAGCGGAACGCCGGAAGTTTCGGTTTCAGCATAAAGGTTATCGCCTAATGCTTTTAATCCGCCGGGATTTACAAATTTTACCAAATCAATCTGCCCCATTTCAACTATATCGCCATTCGTTTGTGTTACTGTAATTCTTCCATCGGTTGAAACAGCAAATTCTCTTACATCGCTTGTAATTGTAAAGCCAGGTTCAAGAACATGTCCGTTTGTTGAAACGATTGTTCCGTCGGAGGACATTTTAAATGAACCGTCGCGCGTGTAAACATAATTTCCGTCAGGTTTGCGAAGCTGGAAAAAACCATCACCGTAAATTGCCACATCATAAGCATTGCCGGTTGTCTGCAAATCGCCCTGCATAAATAATTTCTGTGTAGAACTTGGTTTTACACCTGT
Organism: uncultured Melioribacteraceae bacterium; assembly: GCA_964437215.1. GTDB lineage: Bacteria > Bacteroidota > Ignavibacteria > Ignavibacteriales > Melioribacteraceae > JAAYAN01. The sequence continues at coordinate 17,852 of CAYTFZ010000017.1, forward strand.
ACCGACCTGTATTTTCGAATTCGGATTTTCAACAATTCCGGCAATATCAATGTTTTTCGGATTAGCTGCAACTTCCTGATAAATCAGGTCCTTAAATTCAGCCCGGTTCTTTTTAAAACTTGTTGTGTTCATATTCGCAATATTGTTAGATATCGTCTGAATATTTATCTGCTGAACATACATTCCCGATGCAGCAGTTCTTAAAGCTCTTGTAGGCATAATTTATCTCCTTTTTATACTCTTCCTATTTCCTGGGCTTTGCTTAAAATAGTATCTATGCTTCCAACAATTTTTTGCGAAGCTTCAAAATCTTTATTTATTTGAATCATTGCCTGCATTTCGTGAATCGGGTTTACATTCGATTCTTCGATGTAACCCTGATAAATTTCGTAACTGTTTTCATCGGCAATTTGAATTTCGTCTGAAAGCAGACTGAAATTTTGATTCGGTTTTCTCTGCAGTATCGATTGATCGTGAACATCTGCAATCATAAGCTGATCAATTATAACTGTCCCCGATTTTATTTCGCCGTTTTTTGTAACAACCAGTGGTTCTTTCGATTCGAGTATGCTTTCGCTGATGTTTATTTCGCCGTTTTTGCTTAAAACTTTATAACCGTCTTCATTTACCAAATACCCTTCTTCGCTTATCGAGAATTTTCCGTTATTGGTTAATTCTACTCCGTTTTCGGTTTTTATCATAAATAAACCTCTGCCTGTAATGGCAAGATCGAGAGGATTATTAGTTTCCACAAGCGAACCGGCTGTAAAATCCGTTATTTGTTTGTTTATCTGATTTTCTTCTTTTGCAATTATTTCGGCAAACGGAACTTCGCGTTTATATCCTGTTGTATTTATGTTGGCTAAATTATTAGCCACAATTTGAATACTGCGCATTCTTTGATATAAATGCTGACCTGCGTCGTATAATCCTTTAACCATTTCAGTCTCTTTATTCTTTTTTTAGTAAGATAAACTTCAAAATACGTGCCGATACCGCATATATTTGGGAATTGAACGATCTGCTGCGTTGAAGAATATTCAACGATTCCTTTACAAATCCCGTATCTTTAAATCCCGGGATTGACCCTTCGATATGCTCAAGTATTTTCCGGTTCTTTTCGTATTTCATTTGTAAAACTTAGTTTTTTCTAAGCTTTTACATTAATTGAGCCAACAGAACCAAGCAAATTGCTATGTGATTGGGATAAAATTATGTTTACCGGAAGGTTAAAATACTGCGATAAACTTTGATTAAGGAGCTGAAGATTTTCGTATAAAAAAACGTCATTTTGCGATGGAAAACTAATTGACCCCACAATTTTATTATCAGATAAATTTACGATAAAATTTTTATCCTCGTGCGATCCTGTAATTTTATTAATCAAACTATTTGTGCTTTTAACGATTTCCGAAGTAAATACAAGGCTTATTAGTTTATTTCGCTCGCGCAGAATAACAAAATCGCGCGAAAGACCGAATCGGTTATACACAGATTTTTGGACAATATACTTGCTGAAATCTTTGCTCAGCTCTGCATATATTCTACTGCCGGACGAATTTAGAACTTTTATT
>CAYTFZ010000017.1:19525-34388 GCA_964437215.1 uncultured Melioribacteraceae bacterium
GATTTTACAAGCGGTTTATCGGATTTAATAATTTCTTCTACAAGCTTTTTAATCAACCCTGTATCTTCAAGATTTAATTTCGAAATTATTTCGGAAATAAATATTTGATTGAAATTTTTTGAACCGGCAAGATTATTAAGGAGAATTGTAAACGGATTCCGGCTGATTACTTTACCGATAAGTTCATCGCCGGTTATTAGGTTAAGCGGCAGTTTTGTTTGAAACACAAATCCTTTTACAAGAATTTTATAAGTGTTGCTTATTTTATCTAATATTTTAAAATCTACAAGCGAGTTTTCGGCTGGCAAAGAAACAAGCGGTTTTTGCGAAGGACTAAGGTTTTTTGAAATATCCGCAATAATCTGCGGTGTAATTCCCTGTATCATTTATTTTGTTCATACAACAAATTTAATTTGGCAGCTAAATGAATTTCACCTTTTGATACTGATAATTTGCGGGCTATTTCGGTAATTGCCGCACCGTTTGGATCTATTTTTAATTTTCTTCCAAAAAGCGAAGTTCTTATTTTTTTTAATTTACTGTCCGAAATACTTCCTATTTTTTCTTCTCTCAATCTTTTAATATTTTCCTTTAAATCTTTATTTCGCATTTTACTTAATTCTATTTTTCTTCTTCTTAATAAAACCACAATAGCTGCTAAAAATCCGGCGTTAAGCAGAACAATAATTTTCCAATTTATATAATTTATAATGTTGTAATTATATTCGGCTTTTTCAACCTGAACCGGCGCAGCTATTTTTATTTCGGGCTTGGGATAATTTTCCGGATTTTTTCCGGTTTCTTCTGCTGTAATTATTGCAGCTTTGTCTTCAAGAAGTAGTTCAACGCAATCGTCATCTGCAAATTGCTGCGAAAAAATGATTGCTGTAAATGATACTAAAAGCGAAATAAATTTTATCTTTTTCATTGCCTTATTTTTCTCTTTAATGGAAAATTCATTGTTATTGACGAGCCTGCGGTATCGTAAGCTTCAATTAAATAATTACCTTCGTGCTTGTTCATCAGATTTTCGACAATGCGCAAATTAAGATCGGATGATTTAAACGAACTTTTATTCTTTTCGGTATAAGGTTTTAAATTGGCTGTGGAAATCAATTTCAATATTATCTGATCGTTCTTGTATTTCGTCTGGACAATAATTCCGCCTTCACCTTTCGAATTAGCTTTAATAAGCCCGATAACATTTGTAAGAATCTGGAATATATAATTCTGATGGCTCAATACAGATGGAATATCCTGTTCAAAATCCATCACAAGTTCAAAATTGTTATTCTCTAACGTGGATTTAACGAGGTTGTAATATTCGTTAATCGAGTCGTTAAGATTGCATGGCTGAATTTTTACATTCTTCTGATTAAGATTTGAAAATTTCACTAACCTGCTAATCGAAGTATTAATTTTTGCAATCTGCGATTTTATTTTCTTTACATCGCTTTCATTGTTTTCGTTAACAATCATATCAATCTGGCTTACAATAACCTGAAGCGGAGTCATTATATCTTCCACTATGCCTTCGGTAAGTTCGCCAATAGCAGCAAGCCTGAAATCGTTTGATAATTTTGCCTGATAAGTCTGTACTTCCTCAATGGTTGTATTAAGTTTTATTTTAAGATTAATTTTATCGAGCTTCGAAAGAGTCTGGTTAAGAAGTATCTGGATTATCTGCTTATCAATGCTTGCAAAACTTTTATGAAATATTGAAGAAAGAATGGATAAAATCCCTTTCTTTTTATTATCCTCGAAAATTGGGAAAATTATAAAATTTAGCTTAGAACCGCCGTTGTTCATACTTTTCAACTCGGGAATAATCATCGGTTTCTGGGTATCGAAAAGAACATTTAAAATACCTTCGCGGAAATAGTGGTTCATAGTTTCTTCGATATTATATTTGCTGTTCCCTACTTCGCTTAATTTAGATAAAGAACTGTCGAAAAACAGCAGACTTGCATCCTTTATAGGAAGTATTCTTTTTAAGGAGAGCTTAAATTTTTCCGATATTTCCTGCGGATCTTTCAAATCAGCAATTTCACTTGAAAATGAAATCATATTCTGAAACAGGTGCGCATATTTTTCGGTAAGCTTTGGAGAATTATTTTCCGTAGCAACCGCAGCAAACCTGATTTCATTATTATATTCATCGTTCGGACTGTAAGTCTGAAGAAGTTTATGAAACGGTTCGTAATCCGCATTATTTGTTTTTAATACTCTCAAGTTAAATCCTGATATTATTTATTTCTTCAGTAAACAGATTTCTGTAGCTTTCTATAAATTCATCAAGATGCGCTGCATCCCGGAACTTCAAAGTTTGAATTATTGATTCATCAAGAACTATTGTCGAATCCCAATAGAAATTTCCTATCTGAAGTTTTTGAGTCATATAATCTGCTAAATGAACAACTGAAACCAGTTCTTTATTTTCAATAACCTTGCCAGGATAATGATGGTTAAAAACAGTCTCGCCTAAAGATTCCGGCAAGTTCCATTTTTTTGAAAGCAGCAACCCTATTTCCTGATGATCCATGCCCATTGCTTCTAATTCTGCCTGGAGAAAAGGGATATTTTCTTTTTCCACTCTTTCTATAATTTCCATAAAAGCCGAATGAAAATATTTATGTATAACAGGAATCCCAAGGTCGTGAAGCAGACCTGCAACAAATGCTTCGCCGCCAAATCTGTAACCGAGGTCTTCCGAAATTCTTTTTGCGGCATTTCCGGCAATAAGCGAATGTTTCCAGAAATCCTCCTGTTTCATATTTTTATCGCTCTTGTTTTTAAAGGATTCTATCATCGAAAGAGCAACTACAATATTTTTAATATCCTGATAACCAATAATTAAAATTGCAAAATCGATTGTAGAAACCTTTCGCGGAAGACCGTATAAAGGCGAATTTGATATTGAAAGAATTTTAGTAGTAAGACCGGGATCCTTGCCAATAATTTTACTTAAAGCCTGAGTGTTGGTTGAAGGATCATCTAGCAACCGGGAAATTTCCATCATCATCCCTGATATTGCCGGAAGGTTATAAACATTAGCTATAACCTGTTCTGTTTTTTTTCTTTTCTCGTTAAGCTGCTGGTTATCCATTATATTCACTTTTTTTTTGTTAAAAATTTATTGTTTCCAATTGCTGAGCAAAAACGCTGCGGTAACTTTCAATAAAATCTTCAAGATAATCTTCATCTCCAAGATTTAAAATATTTATTACTTCTTTATCGAAAACATAACCCTTATCCCAGTCAAAATCTCCAATACCAAGCCTTACAGTCATATAATCGGCAAGATGCACTATTGCGGCAAGACGGTTATCTCCATCCAATTCCGAAGGTTTATGATGAAACTGCACAACATCGGCAAGTATAGACGGAAGATTCCATCTTTCAACAAGAGAACGAGCAATTTCAGTATGGTTCCAACCTAAAACATTCGATTCGGCTTCAAGAAAACTTAAATTTTCTTTTTTTACTTTTTCAATGATTTCTAAATAATCCTTATTGAAATATTTATAAATAACAGGAATTCCTAAATCGTGCAGAAGTCCGCCAGTGAAAGCTTCGCCGCTAACAGGGTAGCCGATATCATCTGCTATTTTTTTGGCTGCAAATGCTGTAACAATAGAGTGATACCAATATTTTTTCTGTTCGAATTTTTTACTTCCGGCAGTTTTGAATGCTTCCATCATCGAAAGTGCAATTACAATATTTTTAATATGGTTAAAACCTAATATCACAATTGCAAAATCGATGGTGGAAACTCTGCGGGGAATACCGTAAAGCGGAGAATTTGCTACTGAAAGTATTTTTGTTACAAGTCCTTGATCCTGACTGATTATTTTACCAAGTTGCGAAGCGCTGGAAGAAGGATTGTCAATTACTTTTGTAATTTCGAAAATTACAATAGGAATTGTGGGCAGATTATAAACCGTGGAAAGTATTCTGCTCGCGCGGTTTTTCTTTTTTTCTAATATTTCCTGTTCCTGCTCATTCATACTTTTTGTTAAGCTTCATTTTCAATTCTTTCATTATTTTAGAGTGAATTTGAGAAACCCGGGAAATTGTAATGTTCAAAACTTCGGCTATTTCGTTATAGTTCAGATTTTCGTAGTAGTAAAGAGTTATAACAAGTCTGTCTCTTTCGTGCAGACTTTTTACCGCCTGAATAAGAAGTTCTTTCTGTTCGTCCTTTTGTAATATTTCATCGGGCTTTTCGGCATCGCTTGGAATAATATCGCTTAGCATATATCCGTCTTCATTGTCGTAAGGATTATTCAGCGATACATTTCTGTAACGCAATTCAGAATCCGGATTTTGATTATTCCGCGGCTTAATTTGCAATTTCCTCAGCTCGTCAATTATTTTCCCTCGTATCCTCTGTATAGCGTAGGTCTCGAACTTTGTCCCGTATTCGGGGTCAAATCTTTCTATGGCTTCGCTTAATCCCTCAATTCCGAACTGGAAATAATCCTTTTCGTCAACAATATTCAACTTCATAAATTTAGAATGATGGATAACATAATGAACCAGATTTGTGTAGTTAACCATAATTTGTTTTTTTGTACTCGCATCCGGTTGTTCTTTGTACTTTGTCCATAAAGCCGAGTTATTCATTTTCTTTGCTTCCTACTATGTTTTCGTTTAAGTTTATATTTTTTCCTTTGGATACAGCTGTTTTGTTTATGGCTTTGATAAAGGCCAAAACGATAATCCCCAACAAAAGGGTTACAACAAAAAATAATATGAACGATCTGAATAAAACATCTTCAATCATTAAGCCTTGCTGACTATAGAATATCACAGATAAAAAGAACACCAGAAGACCAAGATTTAAGACTATTTTATTCATTCACTCCCTCCTTTTGTATAAATATTTGCAAAGAATATACCAAAAACCATTCAGGTTGAATAATTAGAACAGCATAAGTTTTACAGCAATTTTTTTTGACATTAAAAATTATTGAAGGTGAGTTAGTGGTTATTATTAGCCAGTTGCGCGATTTTTTGTATCCTTGTTGAAAGCTGGTAAATCTGGTAGGTAATTTTATGATTTGGATTTTTTACGATAAAAGGGATCTGAGATATTATAGACTCGGATACTTCTTTTGAAGCCTCAATTACTCCGCCGGATTCAACTGTTTCTTTCAAAAAATGTTCGGCGGCTTTATTAAAATTTTCGTAGGCTGTTTTGCCTTCTTCTGCATCGGTGGATTTATTTACAACAGCAATTTTATTAATTTCATTCGAATAGGAATTAATGAGTTTTACCAAAACATAACCGTCCATTATGGATGTAGGTTCCGGTGTGATAACAACAAAAACGTTTCCGGAATTTTTCATTATTTCAAGATTTTCCTCGCTTCCGCCCGAAGCGCAATCAATAATAACATAATCGTAATCAACGCTTATTCTGTTAATTTGCGCAAACATCGATTTTATTTTCATTTCATTCAGTTTCGGATAATCTCTTTTGCCGGAATCGCCGAAGATAATATCAAGATTTTCGGAATAGTTAAAAATAAGCTGGTTCAGCAGCGCATCTCCCCGGAAATATTTCATATAAGTTAAATCGGGATTATGATTAAGCAGAATATGAATGTTCGAAAAATTGAAATCCATATCAATCAGCAATACCTTTTTATTCATTGCAGATAAAGCAATTGAGGTGTTAAGAGCCAGAAATGTTTTTCCGGTTCCGCCCTTCCCCGATGCAAAGCTGAAGATATTTTTTCCTGCCCCTGAACTTATCAAAGGGTTTTGCATTCTGCTCAGTTCAAATATTCTCTGTGCCTGGTTCATTAAATTATTACCTTCCCGGTATAAATAAGATTCGCAATAAATTCGGCATCCGCTGCAAGTATATCATCAGGAATTACTTGTCCGTTTGTAAGATATTTTACCGGCTTGTTTATTTTTGCAACAAGATTAAGAATATTCCCGCACGAAACAGCTTCATCCAATTTTGTAAAAATAAAAGAATCGTAGTTTATAACATTGAATTTTTCGGCAACATCAATCATATTTTTAGATGTGCTTGTTGTGTTTAGCACCAGATAAATTTCATCGGCTTTTACAGCCTGCAGAAATTGATTTATACTTTCCAGCAATATTTTATTATTCTGACTTCTGCCAACAGTATCTATAAATATTAAATCTTTTTTCTTGAACTTATTTACTGCTTTAACTAAATCCGCCGGTTCGTAAGCAACAAGAAAATCAATTCCGCTTACTTCCGAAAAAGTTTTAAGCTGATCGAGCGCCCCGAGTCTGTATGTATCAATAGAAATCAGACCTATATCAAGTTTGTGTAAAATTTTAGAAATTACCGCAAGCTTTGCAATGCAGGTAGTTTTCCCGACTCCTGTTGGTCCCACCAGCGAAATTATTTTTGCTTCACCTCTTTTTTCCACCTGAAATGCCGATGTTGGAATTAAAGAACCGATTGTTGAAACAACATAGCTGTCAATGTTTTTCGGATTAATAAACGCAGTATATTTTTCGAGCTGTTTAATTATTGTCTTTATATTTTCGGGGCTCACATCCCGCTGCGAAAGAGTTTCGGCAACCGATTCAAATTCATCGCGCAAAGCAGCAGATGTTTTTTGAGGTTTTTCCTGAATATCTTTCTTCGGGATTTCCTTTTCTTTACCGTAAATCTTTTCGGTAAGCCTTTTTAATTCGGTTTCAAAACTTGCTTTTTTCGGCGCAGATTCTTCTTTTTTTATCTGCGGAGCAGCATCGTAATCATCTTCAGCACCGGATGTTACTTCAAACATTTTTTCTTTTCCGGCTTTTAAATCGGCTTCAATAATTTTTGTGCTTAAAACTATGGCGTTTTCACCGAGCTCGGCTTTCATTTTTGCAATTGCTTCTTTTAATGTGGGTGCCAAGTATTTCTTTATCTGCATTTACACCTCAATTTTTCCAACAAATTCGAGATCAACATTTGCCGGCAGTTCTGTATACGAAACCACAATAACTTCAGGATATGTTGAATTTATTAATCTGTAAAAATACGGACGTATTGTTGCCGAAGTAATTATCAGAGGCAAATAGCCCAAATCCTTAAAACGATTAATGTTAAGGTCAATAGATCTGTTTAATGAATTTAACATCTCGGAATTAAGCCCTAAAGTCTGTACAGCTTCTTTTTGCTTTGAAAGAGCATCTGTTATAAAACTTTCGAGCGATTCACTTACGGCTGCGCAATGAATTATTCCATTATAGTCTTTATAAAGATTTGCTATAGTATCGGACAAAGAGTGGCGGACATACTCTGTAAGCACATCAACATTTTTTGTAACTTTCGAGTAATCGATTAATGATTCGAGAATCTGAACTAAATCTTTTATCGGAATCTGCTCTCTCAAGAGATTTTGCAACACTTTTTGAATTGTTCCCAAAGGCAAAACATCCGGATTAATATCTTCAATTACTGCTGGATATTCGGCTTTTAAATTTTCGAGCAGTTTTTTAACTGATTGTCGCGTAAGGATTTTATCAAAATTCTTTTTAATTGTTTCCTGAAGATGGGTTGAAAGCACCGAAATACTGTCCACAACCGTATATCCCAATAGCTCGGCACGATCCTTTTCCTGTTCGCTAATCCAGTATGCTTCCAAGTTAAAAGCGGGATCGGTGGATGGAATTCCTGTCAGTTTTTCTTCTACGGATCCGGGATTCATTGCCATATATCTATCGCTGTAAATTTCGTAATGAGCAACAACATTTCCTTTAATCTTAATAATATATTCATTGGCGTTAAGCTGTAAGTTATCGCGCACCCGCACCGGCGGAACCAGAACACCGTATTCCAATGCTATATATTTTCGCGTGCTGGCAATTTTCTGAAACAGATTGCCGCCTTGATTTTCATCTACCAAGGAGATTAATCCGTAACCGATTTCAATTTCAATCGGGTCAACCTGAAGGTATTCTTCAACTTTTTCTTCCTTCGATTCGGAAGTTTCTGTAGTTTCTTCAGTTACAGTTTCTTCTTTTTCGGTAATTTTATTCTTGCTTACAAAAAACGTTATCGCTCCGAGAACTCCTCCTAAAAACAGAAAAGGAACTGTTGGCATACCGGGTATTATTGCAAAAAGAAAAAGCGTTCCTGTAACCGTACCCAGTACGCGCGGATTTGTAAAAAGCTGATTCCTAATCTGAGAATCGAGAGAAACACCGCCTGCGCTTTTTGTTACAACCATTGCGGCAGAAGTAGCAATAAGCAAAGCTGGAACCTGCGAAACCAGACCATCACCGATTGTAAGAATAGTGTAAGCCTGCAGAGCTTCGGTAATTTCCATTCCGCGCTGGGCAACCCCAATTACTATTCCGCCTATAATATTTATTCCTGTAATAAGCAAACCTGCAATAGCATCTCCTTTAACAAATTTGCTTGCACCGTCCATCGAACCGTAAAATTCAGCTTCGCGTGCAATATTTTCTCTGCGTTTTCTTGCTTCTCCTTCATTAATCAATCCTGTATTAAGATCGGCATCTATTGCCATCTGTTTACCGGGCATGGCGTCTAATGTAAATCTTGCAGCCACTTCCGATATTCTTCCCGAACCTTTTACAATTACAACAAATTGAACGATTAACAGAATCAGGAAAATTATAAATCCTACAACATAGCTTCCGCCTACAACAAACTGGCCGAAAGTTTCTATTACTTTTCCGGCATAACCTTCAATTAGAATTAGTCTTGTTGAGCTAATATTTAACGATAGGCGGAAGAGTGTTGTAACAAGCAGCAACCCTGGAAAAACAGAAATATCGAGAGGTGAATTTATATAAAGAGAAACAATCAATAACAAAATTGCAAAGGATATATTCAACGCCAGAAAAAAATCGAGCATCATTGCCGGCAATGGGATTATCATCAATCCGAGAATAAATATTATTCCGAATGCCAGTAAAATATCGCTGTTTTTAAGTAACCGCTGAATCATATTTTATACTATACTTTTTTTGTATGTGTTTTTTAGCTGATAAATGTATGCCAATATTTGTGCCACAGCCTGGAACAATTCTTCCGGAACTTCATCCCCTATTTCGCACATTTTATATAAAGAACGGGCAAGATAAACATCTTCGTGCAAAGGAACATCATTTTCTTTGGCTATTTCCTTTATTTTCTGAGCAATTAAATCGGCACCTTTAGCAACAACTTTAGGGGCGCTGTCTTTTCCCATTTCGTATTTCAACGCAACAGCAAAGTGAGTAGGGTTGGTAATTACCACATCGGCTTTCGGAACTTCTTTCATCATTCTTCTGTGAGCCATTATCATCTGTTTCTGCTTGATTTTTCCTTTTACCGCCGGATCGCCTTCCTGTTGCTTAAATTCTTCCTTAACTTCCTGTTTTGTCATCATAAGGTCTTTTTTATGTTTAAACTTCTGATAAGCAAAATCGGAAGCAGCAATGGCAATGTAAACTAATGCAACTTTCCATAAAAATTTTACTGTCGTATCTATCATAAACGACACTATCTCTTCAACCGAGAAATCTACTAATCCTACAGACTGAACTATTGTATCGCTTAAAATCCAGTAAGCAAAAAGGCTGATTATAACCAGTTTTATAATTGATTTAGTAACCTCTACAATTGAATGAGATGAAAACATTACCCTTTTCAATCCCGAGACCGGGTTAAACTTCGAAAATTTTGGAGCTAAAGCTTTAAAGGCAAAATGAAAGCCGACCTGCGCAAAACCTGCAGCCAGTGAAACCATGATAAGAACAATAAAAAAAGGAGCCATTATTGACAAAAAATACAAAAAACCCTTTGCACTGTATACCTGAAGAAGGTTAACATTTACTTCCAGTTTATCGAGCGAGCCGAAAATATATGTTGCAAGCCAGCTTATCTTTTCACCAATCTGGGTTTTATAAAAATATATTATCATTAAACCCGAAAGAAATATTGCCAGCGAATTAATTTCGGTACTTTTGGCAACCTGACCTTTTTCACGGCTTTCTTCAAGCCTCTTGCTGGTAGCTTGTTCGGTTTTTTCCTGGCCGTCCGATTCTGCCATATTACGTACTCATCGCTTTAATTAGTGTTAAAAGCTTATCTTCGTAATCAATAAGAAGACTTTTCATTATGTACACATAGGCAGGAATAAGGGTTGATAAAAGCAAAAATCCCAGACCTATTTTTAACGGGAACATCACAAAAAGAATTTGCATCTGAGGGATTACACGCGCCATAACGCCCGAAGCTACATTCAAGAGGAAAAATGATACAATTATAGGTGCCGAAATTTTAACTGCTATTATAAATATTCCTCCGGCATATTTTATAAGCAAAGAAACAACTTCGCCGTTTACCGAATAATGCCCGAGCGGAATGAGTTTAAAAGAAACACCCAAAGCGCTAATAATAAAATGATGTCCGTTAATTAAAACGAAAATTAATGTAGCAATCAGAGCAAGAACAGATCCTATAATATTGCTTTCTGCTTCGGAATTCATATCAAACATCGATGCGGCTCCAAGCCCCATATCATTTCCTATAAGAAGTCCGGCATACGAAAAGCCGTAGAAAACAAAATTAAGTGAAAACCCGATAATTATTCCTGTAAGCATTTCTTTAATACCGATAATTGCAAGCGGAATAAGCCCCATATTAACATCATAATTAAAATCGCGGATTGTAAACATAACCATATAAGTTATTATCATTGAAAGAAGAAGACGCGAAATTCCGGGGACAACGGTTTGGCTGAAAACCGGTACAGTAAAAAGGATTGCGGCTACTCTTAAAAACACTAAAAAACCGCGGATAAAATCGTTAACAAGAATGTCCATTATTGCAACACGGTTACAATTAAATTAAAAACTTTATGAGTCATCGAAATCAGCTTATCTGCAATAAACGGCATCATTACAACAACGGCTATAATTGTAATTACTATCTTAGGAACAAATGTAAGAGTCATTTCCTGGATTGATGTTGCAGCCTGAAAAATTGAAATTATTACGCCTATTACAAGCCCCACACCCAATATAGGCAGCAGTATTAAAAGCACATCGTAAAAAACTTCGGTAAGCAGACTGATTACAAGTTCGAGGTTCATTATACAAAACTCCTTAACAGCGACGCCACAATCAGATTCCATCCGTCCACAAGAACAAAAAGCAGTATTTTAAACGGAAGCGCTACCATCATCGGGGGTATCATCATCATACCCATCGACATTAAAATACTCGATACAATCATATCTATCATCAAAAACGGAATAAAAAGGAAAAAACCTATTATAAATCCAGCCCTCAGTTCGCTAATTACAAAAGAAGGTATAAGAATAAAAACTGGAATATCCTGACGCGATTGAGGTTTTGGCATTTCGTTAAAACTTATAAACATTGCAAGGTCTTCTTCTCTTGTATGTTTCAGCATAAATTCGCGCATGGGATTTATTGCGTTCGTGCTTGCAGAATCGAGCGTTATTTTCCCGTCGAGATACGGCTGAAGCGCGGTATCGTTTATTTTATTTATTGTCGGGTTCATAATAAAAACTGTTAAAAACAATGCAAGTCCCGCAAGAACCTGATTCGGCGGCATCTGCATTGTACCAAGCGCGTTCCTTAAGAAATAAAATGCTATTATTATTCTAAGATACGAAGTAGTCATAATAATAATAGAAGGAGCCAGAGAAAGTATTGTCATTAAAAGCAATATCTGTAGAGTTACTGCTACATCTTTAGGATTGTCGGCTGTTCCAACATCTACATTTATTTTAGGGATTGGGATGGTTGTGCTTTGCTGGCTGAAAATATCTGATGATGAAAACCAGGCAAATAATATCAGCAGAAAAAGAATCCTTTTCATTTCACCCTCAAATTCTTTTTCAAAATTTCCATAAAGCTGCCTCCGGAAATTTTTTCTTCGGCGGAATTTAATTCAGTTTCGTCGCAATCAAGTTTATCAAGAAGAGTGATAGAATTATCGCAAACCCCCAGTATGTATATTTTATCTTTTATTTTTACCGCGGAAACCATTTTTTTAGGCGCAAGCCCCTGGGTGGAAATAACATTAATTTTAATCTTACCCGAAATATTTTTATCGAAAGCATAAAGATATTTCCTGACAAAATAAAGCAGTAAATACATAACCCCGAGCAAAATGCCCAGAATGAAGAATAATTTGAGAATTTCGCCTGCATAGCTCATTATTGCATTCCTTTCAGCCGTTCGCTCGATTCAATAAGGTTTGTAATTCGTATTCCGAAATGCTTGTCGATAACAACAACTTCGCCTTCGGCTATTTTTTTATTATTCACAAAAATATCAACCGGTTCGCTCGCAAGTTTATCCAATTCAATAACATATCCTCTTTCCAATTCAAGGATATCTTTTATCATCATCGTTGTTCTTCCAAGCTCTATGTAAACATTAAGTTTTAGGTCTTTAAGAAAATCAATCTTGCTGTCGTCCACATAGCCTTTTTTGTTCGATTCGTCAAACTCCGGGAAATCTGCCACGCTTGCTTCAAAAGCTGATCCGCTGCCCGAAGCTGCCTGTCCGGCAATCTCTTCCGCATTATTTTCTATATTGTCATTTGCCATTTTGCGTTACTCCTTTTTCTCTATTCTTCTTGATATTTTAATTGCTTTTTTCCCGTTTACCGTTCCCGTAGTTCCGGCAAAGGCTTCTTTATCTTCAATAAGCACTTTCATCTCTTCGCCAACTCTGTTTTGTAAAAGAAGAATGTCGCCTTTTTCCAGCTCCATAATTTCTTTCATCGATACCACTGCCTTGCCGAACTCAACAGTAATGTTCATATGTGTTTTTGTTAAATGCTTCATAAGAATATTGCGTGCGGTTGTTCCTTCGTATTTTGCCGGACGGATTGTTGATAAACTCTGGCTCGACATTTTTGATAAAATCGTATCGAAAGCAAAGGTTGCAAAACATAAGTTCATCAAATACGATTGTTCGCCGATAAACAATTCAAAAGAAATAAGCAGAACGCTTTCGCTTTGTGATGTAATCTGCGCAAAATCAATATCCGGTTCAAAACGCTCTACCTGAAAATCGTAATCGCCTATTATCTGCCAGGCTTTGCGCAAATCCTGCATAATTTTTTGAACTATCACGTAAAGCACTTTCTGCTCTATCGGGGTAATCATCTTCGAAGTTTTAGTTCCTAAACCGTTGCCGCCTAAAAGTCTGTCCACAAATGAAAGCGCTAATTCGGGACTAAGTTCAAGAATTCCTTTAATATCGGTATTTGCAAGATCGAAAGTAAAAAGACAGGCGGGGTTTGAAACTGATAAAACGTATTCCGAATAATATATCTGATCGACAGAAATTACATTTATGTTTATTATTGTCTGTAAACGCGCCATCAGGAACGAGCTGAAACCTTCGGCAAAGTTTTCGTGAATATTTCTTATAGTGCGGAGCTGGTTTTTCGAAATTCTGTTAGGAAGACGAAAATCGAACGGGATAATCTCTTTATCGGGCGTCGCCTCTTCAGGCTCTTCCCCTCCCGTTTTCATATTATTCAGCAGTTGGTCTATTTCACTCTGCGATAATACTTCTGCCATAAAAATACCTGTTTATTATTAACAGATAAATTGCAAACAATAGATATGCCACGAGCAATAAAGAAAGAAACCGGAAGTATAACAGAGTAAAAACAGGAGTTGAGCTAAATGTTTTGGCTAATATTAAACACGTGCTTAATAATTAAAAGAGAAAAGAAAACTTTCTTTAACTGCAATTATCTCTTGAGTCGTATATAATTCTTATTTTAACAATTATTTATTATTTTCTGTAAAATTCTCTTTTATTTTTATATAAAATTTACCTATGTTATTATTAATTAAATTCTTAATGAAGATAAATTAAAAATTAAAGGTTGTTGTCTGGGCAGTACTAATACTTTTTTTTTGGAAAAAATATTTTGGCAAAAAATAAATAACATAAATAAAGTTTGTTAAAAACAAACTCGCGCCGGGCAACAAATTTGAAGCGGGAAAAACACAGGAAAAACAATGAACAAAACAGCAACGTTAATTTACTGCTTATCTTTTGGTTTATTTTTAATTACAGCTTTTTCTTGTAATGATAACTTAAACGGACCGGGTGGAGGACAAAGCGGCAGAAGGGATTACGAATGGACAATCGATACTATTAGTTATTCTGACAAAACAATATTTAGAATTCACGGCAGCAGCCCTGATGATATTTGGGCTACAGCAAGAGGTGGAGAACAGGCAAGAAATCTGTTTCATTATGACGGAAGAAAATGGAGCTCCGATGAATACCCACTCTTTGTTGCCCCGTATTCCGTGTGGTGCTTCTCAAAAGATAATGCTTATATGCATTTAACGCCGGTGGGGATTTTGGGATCTGGCATTTTAACGGCGCAGGTTGGATAGAGGATACAATATTTACAGTAAATGGAGAAAACCGGATTGTTTTAGATAATATGTGGGGAGAATCTACTAATTCGCTTTTTGCCTTCGGTGCATATCCTGATTCAAATGGTTTAGCAAACAATAGTGTAATTGTACATTATTCTGACGGTAAATGGACAATGCTAAACACCGATGGTATACATGGGATAGTTGAGAATTTATTTAAGGACCGTTATGACAATAAAATTTATTTACAAACAATTACAGCAGGTCGGCATTCCCCTGACAGTACATTTATTTATGAAAATACTGAAAGAAAATTCACAAAAATTTATGGAAATATATTTTCAAAAGGATTAACTGGAGATATAAGCTTAGTAAATGGAGTTGTATATTTTGTTTTGGGCAAAGAGATAGCAAAGAGAGAAAATGGAAAACTTGAAACAGTATTTACAGTTGACAACCCCGAGTTTTAT
>CAYTFZ010000018.1:0-5993 GCA_964437215.1 uncultured Melioribacteraceae bacterium
CAGGTTAATTCAACCTGATCAAAAACCCCGGTCAGCCGGGGTTTTTTGTTTATATCTTTTATATTTAATCTTTTATCTTAGCAGCGTCATCTTTTTAATTGCCGTAAAATTGCCGCATGTAATTCTGTAAAGATATATACCGCTTGAAAGATTTATTGCATCGAATTTGATATGATAATTGCCTGCAGCTTGTTCTTCATTTACCAATACAGCCACTTCATATATCCTCCCCATCGGGAATTGGGTTTCTGTTAATCCATTGTGAATAGGAAAATGATGAGATAAATAAAAGGATTAAAATATATCTGACATTCATATTGTCCTCCTCTTAATTAAAAAACGGAAATAATGAATATCGATTTTATGTAAATAGCAACACCATAAATTATACTTTTTTTCACAGGAATTTCAGCCTTAGCAGGCTTTGTAATGATATGTCTATTATAACATAATTGATATTGTTTAGGAATGCCTTTGCAGCATTTATCAAAACAAATAAAGAGCAAATAAAGTCACTGCACCGCCCAAAAGCGTTCCTGCAATAATTTGTAGAATTGTATGCACACCCAGTTTCCATCTCGCCCATCCTAATAAAATTAGAAATGGCAGTAAAACCAGAGCTTTTCCCCCTGCTGTAAAATAAATGCAAAAAAAAGTGATTGCCGCTCCAAGCATATGCGCGCTTATTTTCCAGTAAAGATTTATTATAATTATTAAAACAGAACAAACCGCAAAAACAATCCACATAAGTCCCATAATTTTATGCGACCCCGATACATACGAAACTGCAAAAGCCGACAGGCAGAATATCACACCGATAATGTAAGGAATTGTCCTTTCTTCCTTAACAGTAGCGTCGTCGTTAACAATTTTCCCTTTTTTGCGCATTACAATAAACGTAACTACCGGCAAAACAAATCCGAACAACGCCGAATTAATTATATCAATAGCAAGTGTATCTGTCTGCTTGCCGTATAATAAAGTCAGGTAAACAAATAAAGCCATCGTAAGCACCGGAGGAACCATTATATATGAAATAATGCGGGCTGCTTTCATCAGTTAAGCAGTCCTTTCAGATTCGTTTTCCCGCTTTTTTAATTCTTCCAGATAATTTAAAAGTCTTTCTTCCACTTCGGAATAAGTAACGAGCTTCATCATTTCATTTCTTACGTGCGAAATATTATGCAATCCTTTAAGATATGAAGTGTAATGTTTACGGAATTCCAGCACAGCTCGCCTTTCTCCTTTTACAGGCACAGCGGATTTAATCTGTTCTAGCGCTGTAAATATTTTATCCTGATACGTTACAACAGTTTTAATTTCACCCGTTTCAATAAGTTCTTTTGTCTCTTTAAATATCCAAGGATGAGTAATAGCTCCGCGGGCAATCATTACGGCATCGGCTCCTGTATCGTCGAATGCCCGTTTTGCATCGTATGCCGTAAATATTCCTCCGTTAACGGCAACGGGTATCTTAACTATTTGTTTAACTTTCCCTATCCAACTCCAATCCGGCTCGCCCGAATGCCCCTGGCAGCGTGTTCTTCCGTGGATTGTAAGCGCCTGGGCTCCGGCATCTTCAATTCTTTTTGCAATTTCTTCTATAAGAATGCTGTTGCTGTCCCACCCGATTCGGGTTTTAACAGTTACAGGAATTTTTACTGATTTAACAATTTCTTCTACCATCTTTTGCAAATACGGCGGATCTTTTAGAAGTCCGGCTCCGGCTCCCCTGTTTGCAACTTTTTTAACCCAGCATCCGGCATTTATATCAATTAAATCGGGATTTTCCTGTTCGGCAATTTTTGCCGCTTCAATCATTGAATTGAGATTTTCGCCGTAAATCTGAATTCCAACAGGTCTTTCAAAATCCGATATTTCAAGTTTTTTTCTTGTTTTTTCATTCGACCGGATAAGCCCTTCGGCATTTACAAATTCGGTGTAAACGACATCTGCTCCCATTTTTTTGCATAATTGCCTGAAAGAAATATCCGTAACATCTTCCATCGGTGCCAGAAGTAAGGCATTTTGTATATTTATTTTACCAACTTTAAACATATTTTCAATTTATTTATTAAAATGAACTGTCCTAAAAACATTAAAAGATAAAACCAGAGCAAACAGCGTAAAAGCAGCTCCTGTTAAAAAAGGAAACTGATACCCGAAATAATCGAAAGAAAATCCTCCCCATACAGGTCCAATAACTCTGCCTAAAGAAGCAATCGATTGATTCAAGCCCAGCACTGCTCCCTGTTCTGCTTCCGGCGAATATTTTGAAATCATACTCATAATTATCGGTTGATTGATAGATGTTCCGATAGACATAATAAAAACTGCGACCGATATTCCTATCAATCCGCTACCGAAAGGAATAAGCGCAAGACCAACCATAATAAACATTAAAGCAGCAAGAACAAGCTTTTTCTCTTCAAACATACGGGATAAATATTTTATTGCGAATCCTTGAATTATAACTCCAACAAGCCCCATAATCCCAAACAGATATGAATTCTGCCTGTCTGTAAAATTATGTACTTTCATTCCTAAAATTGCAAGGGTTCCATGAATATTTGCCACAGAGAATACTCCTATAAAAAATATAAGCACAAGAATAGCAATTATGTAATTTTCTTTATGTAGTTTTAAAGCATATTTAATGTCAAATATCTTATAACTGATTTTTTGTTTAGCTTTATTTGCCGGAAGAGACTCCGGCAGGACAAAAAACGCAAATATAAATGCAATAAATGAAAATCCAGCGCTTGCATAACCAGCAACTGAATATCCGTATTCAGCAAGCAAACCGCCGATTATCGGACCGAAAACAAAACCGAGACCGAAAGCCGAGCCGATCATTCCCATTCCTTTTGCTCTTTCCTCTTTTGATGTAACATCGGCAATGTATGCCTGTGCAACTCCTATATTGCTTCCTCCTAATCCAGCAAGCGCCCTCGAAAGAAAAAGCATTAAAAAGTTGTGCGAAAAGCTGAATAAAATGTACGAACTGCTTGTAACAAGAAGTGTTGAAAGCAGCAAAGGTCTTCTGCCTATTTTATCGGATAATTTCCCTAAAAACGAATTAAATAAGAATTGAACAAACGAAAAAGCACCTACAATAATTCCTATTCCGGTATCGGATATTCCCAAACCTTTGCTTGCAAACGATGGAAGTATCGGTACAAGAATTCCGAAACCCATAAGGTCAATAAAAACTGTAAAAAATATTACTGTTAGTCCGGCTTTGTTTTTCATACGCAGAAATTAATTAAATGAAGGCTGTAAATTATTGATTATTAAGGAAAATAGCTTGCATATTTTATTCAAGAGGCATAATTTTATCAGAATATTTTGTAATTATGTAGCGGGTATCGTTAAAACTTTGAATCATAGCGGAAGAATCTGTTTTTGAAATATACGACGGATAAAGTTCTTCCTTAAAATTCTGCGGAATTATTTTGTATTCGCGATTTTTGCCTGTATTGCCTTTGTAAATCCAGACCGGCAGATACTTAACTTTTCCAAGTGAGAATTTCCGGGAAGTATCCGGACGGGAAATGCTGAAATTAATAATTACACCGCAATCGGAATATCGCCATCGCTGGTTTGAGATAAAATTGCCGAGCGAATATGCTGTAAATCCTGTATCTATATTTGCGCTTGAATCTGAGGAAAAACGCACCGGCTGAATTACGTGAGGATGACTTGCAATAATTATATCGGCTCCGGCTTTAAATGCAATTTCTTCTGTCTTCCTCTGGTAATTATTTTCAATCCGCTGATATTCATTTCCGAAATGGAAATATGCTATTATCAGTTCGGCACCCATTTCTCTGTATCTTTTAAGATCATTTGTAATTTTAGCTGAATCGATAATATTTACTGTGGTTATGCTTTTATTTGACTGAGCGCCGAGGTTTGTTCCGTATGTATATGCAGGAAAACCGATTTTAACTCCTTTCACTTTTATAATTCTGTAACTTTTCAACGAATCGTTTTTTACGGTATAACCTGACGTAAGAAATCCATATTTTTCTGTCTCTTTTAAAGTTGCTTCGAGACCTGCGCTGCCGTAATCGTAAATGTGATTATTTGCAAGATATAGCAAATCGAAACCGCAGCTTTTTATTGCTTGAAGATATTCTTCGGGCGAGTTAAAGCAAGGGTATCCTGAATAAGGTTTTTCGCTGTAAACTACAGTTTCAAGATTCCCAACAGTTAAATCGGCTGATTGAAGCGTTTGCCTGACATATTCAAAAACAGGATTAAAATCATAGCCGCTGTCAGTTTTTGCATAATCCCTTTGGGGAGAATGCATCATTAAATCGCCTATAAAATTAAAAGTTATTTCTGTAACGGCAACAGGCTTTTCTTGCTTTGCTTCTTTATCGGGATTGCAAAAAGAGAAAAAAAAAGAAATTAGAATTGCTGTAATGCTGATGATATATTTCATAAAAAAAAAATAAAAGGTTACAATCGTTATTCAATATGTAAAAATAACGAAAGTAACCCTGATAAATTAAGATTTTTTACTAGCCTTTTTTTCCTGAATTTCAACGCGCATATCCTGAGCTAAAGCTTTTAATTCACTTAAACTTTTTCTTAAACGTGTACCTGCAGCCGATTGTCCTTTTTCGTAAAACTTTTGAACATCTGCTTCCATCGATTTTACAAATGCAATAAGATTACTGTATTTTTCGCTCATAACTACTCCTGTAATTTTAGTATTTTATTAGTTATTTAGAATTTTCGAGAACAATTTCAGCAATATCTTTAACTTCTGTTTTGTTCCCGTTTATTGTTTTAAAACCGTCATTCAGCATAGTCATACAAAACGGGCAGGCAGAAACAACTTCTTCGGCGCCCGATTTCTCAATTTCATTTGCGCGGTTAATATTTACTTTTTCGCCGCTCTTTTCTTCAAGGAACATTCTTCCGCCGCCTGCTCCGCAGCAAAAACCTTCTTCATAATTCCTATTTTGTTCAATAAAATAATTCTTATAAAGTAATTTAATAGGATTTCTTGGAAAATCATAAACATTATTGTATCTGCCAAGATAACAAGAATCGTGATACGTTATTTTTTTTGTTTTTTCTTCATCTTTTAATACAATTTTACCTGTTTCAATAAGTT
Source organism: uncultured Melioribacteraceae bacterium (assembly GCA_964437215.1). GTDB lineage: Bacteria > Bacteroidota > Ignavibacteria > Ignavibacteriales > Melioribacteraceae > JAAYAN01. The sequence continues at coordinate 5,132 of CAYTFZ010000018.1, forward strand.
TGTTTATTAATTCCGAATGGTGTATTACATTAAAATTTCCGCCGAATTGAGGGAAATCATTTTTCAGCGAATTGAAACAATGAGGACAAGCTGTAACAATATTTTTCACATTGTATTTTTGAAGAGTCTGAATATTTTCAGTAATAAGCATCTGTGATAAATATTCATTTCCAAGCCGGCGTGCAGTATCTCCGTTGCATTTTTCTTCATTCCCGAGAATTCTGAATTTTATTCCTGCTTTATTTAATATTTCTGAAAAAGCCGCCGAAACATTTTTTGCTCTTTCGTCAAACGAACCGGCACATCCTACCCAAAAAAGCCATTCGCAATCGGCATCTTCAGCAAGAGTTTTAATTCCAAGCGGTTTTGCCCAGTCTGCTCTGCTGCTGTTACTGAATCCCCACGGATTGTAAGAATTTTCAATGTTTCTGAATACTCCGTTCAACTCTGCGGGGAACCGCGATTCTGTAAGAACAAGATTCCTGCGTAGTTCATATATTGTGTCGAGATGCTCAATTTCAACCGGACACTCATAAACGCAAGCACCGCAGGATGTGCACGACCATATTTCTTCTTCCGTAATATAATTTTCGAGAAGTTTATTTTCGCTCCCTGTTTTGTATTTTTCTTCGGTTCTCTTTCTTATATCAGTAATAATTTTCCGCGGTGAAAGCGGTTTGCCCGTGTTCGTTGCCGGACAAACAGAATCGCATCTTCCGCATTCGGTGCAGGCAAATCCGTTAAGAATCTGCTTCCACGATAATTCATCCGCATCCGATGCTCCGAAAATTTCAGTGTTTTCATCTTCCAAATTTATAGGAGTAATTATATATTTATTTCCCAATTTCGAAAAGAATACGTT
>CAYTFZ010000018.1:6093-28881 GCA_964437215.1 uncultured Melioribacteraceae bacterium
TTTGCTTATCTGAAGTCTTTTAATTTTAATTATATACCGCCTGGCAATTGCGGCTGCAACTGCAAATAAAACCGAAATTGAAAACACCTGATTTACAGCGCTGAAAATAAAAGAAATGTTTTCAGGAAGATTAAATGAAAAAATTGAATGAAATCCTTTAAAAAAAGATTCTGATACCGGGATAAGGAAAATTATAAATCCCCAGAAAATTGCTAAATGAATAAATCCCGCAGCCGGCTGATGCATCAATTTTGTCTGCGCAAAACATAATACCGTTGTCTTATTAATTCTTGCAGTTAAATTGTCCCATCGGTACTCGTCTTTACCCGTTTTTATTATCTTAATTTTCTTTTGCAGATTAAAAAGAAATATTACTGAGGATATAATAAAAACAGCAGTGAATATTATATTTTTTAATTCCATCATCTAACTATTAAATGCGTTTTCAAAAATGGGATGGTTAGTTCTAATAATTTTTCGAATGCCGGATTAGATTTTTCGAATGGATGATTTATATTAAAAGTATGACCGGCTTTTTCAATAATTTGCATCTGTGTTCGATTTTTATCCGCCCAATTGTATAACTTTTCTGCTTCTGCAATTTTAACGGGAATATCTTCTTCGCCGTGTATTATTAGATAAGGGATGTTTAAATTCTGCACCGCTTTTTTTATATTCAATTTTCCTGCAGAATTCTTCTCGATATCCTCCAAAAATGAAAGATTCATTTCAAAATCTTGCCCTGTACGAAGATTTGTTGTTTTTATAAAACCGTTTGTTCGCCATTCATCTTTCTGTCTCTCGGAATATCGGTGAAAATTTGAAATTGCCGCCCAAGTAACAATACAAAAAGGGTTTACTGAAGCTGAAGCAAGCAACGAAACAGCTCCGCCCCTGCTATGCCCGATTAGTGCAATACCGGCTGGGACAAATCCGTCGAAAAAACCGTTTTTAAGAATTTCGGATATTTCAATAACTTCATCAACTTCGCGGCTGTATGTGTTTGCGGCGAATTTTGCAAAATCTGTAAACTCGTTAGTATTTTCTCCAATTCCATTATGCGAAAAATTAAAAGTTACAACTGTCAGTCCCGAATCAGAAATAATTTCCGCTGCAACAGGGAAAAATCCCCAGTCCTTAAAACCTTTAAACCCATGTGCCAAAATCACAGCCGGTTGCGTTCGGGTTAAATCGCCATAGACTGTAATTTTAATTTTATGATTATCGGATGTGTAATAAGAAAAATCTTTAGACATATTGTGAAATATGGTTAAACAAGGCACTAATGTCAAGAAATTAGTCAAAAAGTTTTACATAAAAACATTATATTATTTAAATTATTTTATCATTTAAATAGTATTTCATAACTTATTGTTTATAATAAATATTTTTGTGTAAGAACTATTAAAAAGATAGTATTTAAATAAAATCAACACTAATAAAAAAATAGAAGATTATGCCGGGACTATTAGTAATTCCATCTATCGATATACAAAACGGAAAAATTGTTCGCGTTGTTCAAGGTATTCCCGAACTTGGAAGCTACAGTTACGGAGATGATCCTGTTGAAATGGCAATGATATGGCGCGCAGAAAATGCAAAATGCATTCACGTTGTTGATTTTAATGCATCTGCCGATAACTCGAAAATAAATTATGATATAATTGAGAAAATATGTAACTCGGTTATAATTCCTGTTGAATACGGCGGCGGAATCAGAACTTTCCAGGATGCAAAAGATGCTTTCGATATGGGTGTTTTCAGAATTGTAGTTGGAACAATGGCATTCGAAAATCCCGATGATTTCAGAAAAATAATTGAAACTTTCGGAGCTTTACGCGTTTCTGCCGCAATTGATGTGGTTTTCAATAAAGTTGTTGTGAAAGGAAGATCGCAATTAACTGGAATAACTGTTGAAAATTATGCTTTAAAATTAAAAGAACTCGGTGCCGAAAGATTTATAGTTACAGACGTTGGACGAAACGGAATGCTTACCGGACCCAATGTTAAGCTTTCGAAGAATGTTGCAGAAGCCACAGGCGGTAAAGTAACGCTTTCCGGCGGTGTAGGCGGATATTCAGATTTGATGAAAGTATATGATGCTGTAAAATTTGGAATTGACTCTGTAATTATTGGAAGAGCTTTGTACGAAAACCGTTTTCCTTGTCAAAAAATTTGGCGTAAAGCAGAATTCGGTATATTCAATTAAGAGGATTTTATGAATGAAGAAATAAAACTAAGCGGATTATGGGCTAATATTTTTAAGACTGTAAGCGATAAAGATGATATTGAAGTTGTAATTTCGGGACTTCCTCCGTTTAAAGATTTAAGCAGAAAATACTTAAAAGAATTAATGAAACTTGTTCATTCAAGGACATATTCTGCCGGAGAAGTAATATTTTCGAAAGACGATCCCGGAATGGGTTTATTTATAGTGCGAATGGGTGAAGTTAAAGTATTTCAACCAACTGATGATGGGAAAGAATTTGTTTTTGCAAATTATACCCGCGGCGATTTTTTCGGCGAACTTGCCTTGCTTGATAACGAGGTTAGAACAGCATCTGCTGTGGCTGTTAAAGAAACTAATCTTGCCATAATATTTAAACCTGATCTCGATGATTTTATAAATCAATATCCTAGGCAAGGGCTAAAAATTCTTCGGGGACTTTCGAAGATCTTAATAACTCGTTTGAAATTGATTAATAGAGATAATTTTATTTTATTTCATAAGTTAACTCAATTAAACAAGGAGGCTGAAGATGTACTCAATAAAGAAAATATTGGTACCGATTGATTTTTCCGATTATTCTAAAAAAGCTCTTATTTTTGCTTCTGATTTTTCCCGGCAGTATAATGCCGAACTGTTGCTTGTTTATGTAGTTGAACCAACTGTTTATCCAGCTGATTTCAGTATGGGACATGTAAGCATTCCGATGATGGATACTGATTTAACTCAACTAGCGCGGACAGAACTTGAAACGCTGGCTAAAAAAGAAATTAACCCGAATATTACACATCAGATCATCATAAAATCCGGGAAACCTTTTGTGGAAATAATTGAATGTGCCTCTGAAGTTGATGCCGATTTGATAATAATTGCTACTCACGGGCATACAGGAGTTGAACATCTTCTTTTTGGAAGTACTGCCGAAAAAGTTGTAAGGAAAGCTCCTTGCCCTGTTCTTACTATTAGAGAACCAATTAAAGGATTTAAATTCAAGAGTTAACATTTTATATTGACTTCTGAATAATTTTATTTATTTTGCATAGCGTTTATTAAGACTTATTGTCTTATAAGTTGTTATATATTAAATTGAGGAGTAAAAATGAAACTGAACAAATATGTTATAATTTCTGCACTTTGCATTTTATTTTTCATATTTATATCTTCATCTTCTGCTCAAGAAAAACCTTCAAATAAGGGGAAATGCTGTACCGTTAAATGTGATACATTAATAAGCAGCAATCACTGCAAAACTGATAACAAAACAAATTGCATAAATATGCCGGATTCTTGTTCTGTAAGTTCTGACAAAACTGATAAATGTACTAAATGCACAGATAAATGTATGTGCAATAAATCGAAAAAAGACAAAAAATGTTGTAAGAAGGAAAGTTAATATTTAATTACAGTTTTTATACTGCGATTATTTTTTAAAACGTTCTTTGTATCTGCATTTTTTGCAAAGTATTTCAACTGCTTTATTTTCTGAAAATCCTTTATAAATGCTGTTTGCCCTTTCTGAATTTATAATTTCACTAAAACTCTTTGTGAATATATTTCCTAAATTTATTATACCTTTTGCATCAAGACAGCAAGGCACAACGGTGCCATTAACTAGGATTCCCGCTTGATCACGCAAACCCAGGCAAAATCCTGTTTCATTAAAGTATTTATCCGATATATCGGGCCAGACAAATTCTTTTTCATAATTAATATATAGCCGCTCTTTTATCTTAATTCCGTTTGAGTCTATTTTCCCGCTTATTTCCTTATTTACATTCATCTTTTTCAAAATATCATTGATTATTTTTTTTTCTGATTCGGGCATAATACTATTTTCATCAAGATTCCAGAATCTTAAAGAAATTATTATTTTCGATTTTTGTAACGCCTCTTCTGCAAACCTTAAAATTTCCTCAGTATAAAATTCCGACGATATATTTTCGTTTGCACCAAGACTATGGACAGAAATATTTATTTGTCTTACTGAACCGGATTGAAGTAGTATTTCGCCCTTTTCTTTCAGCAGAGTACCGTTTGTAGTAATATTTACAAATAAATTATATTTATTTGATAAATCAAGAATTGTCTTTAATTCAGGATGCAGCAGCGGCTCGCCTTTTATATGCAAATTAATATAATCACTAAATGGTTTTATCTGCTTAAGAATATTTTCAAATCCGCTTGATTTCATAAATTCAACTTTACGGTTATGCGGCGGACAGAATGAACATTTTAAATTACAGGCATTTGTAATTTCGATATATATTTTTTTTAATTTCCGCAGACTATTCATAAGCAGGACAAACTTTATTTTATTGCTTCATTTATTTTTTATATTAGCACATACATCTTTTGCAAATCGCAGAAAATGATAAGGACGCAAAATATGAAAATGCTTTTTTAATCTTTTACTACCATTTGCACATTTACCAGCTGTTTTTATTTCAAGAAGCCATTCTGCTATTCTGTGAAATGAATTTTCATCTGAGAAATATTCTTCCCAAATATATCTTGCCTTTATACCCATTTTATCAGCATCAGCCGCTCTTTCATTTAATATTTGAGGAATATTACTAATATTTTTCTGTTTAATCCTTATACTGAAATCGTCCCAATTTATTCCAGCTGGTTCTACCCATTCATCCGAAATAATTACAGGCACTCTTCCCATCATCATAGTTTCAAATAACCTGAAACTCGAAGTCCCGAATCCTCGGGGACAAAGTACAAAATAACTTTTATTTATAATTTCGGCATATTCGCTTCTATATTTATCGTAGTCTTCCTGGCGGACAAAATCTCCCCTCTTTTTTTTTACTTTTAGATTTTCAATATCTTTCAAGAAGGAATTTCCATACTTCAGTTTCATTATCTTTTTCCGAATATGATGGCTATCTGCTTGTCCTATGAAGGAAAACAAATATTCCTTTTGATTAGAATTTCTATCATAAATAAGCGGTGGTTTTTCCCGTATTCCTATATAATGAAAAGATCTTTCCCAAGCCGGATCGTACCATTTTTTTTCCAATGATGAATAAAGACCGGGCAGATATGGGATAAATTTATCGTTGGAATTGATAATATATGATTTGAATTTATATTTTTTATATATAGGACTTTCAAAAATATCTTGCATATACTTTCTGTCGCCCCCGCAAAAAAGTAAAATTTCGCAATCTTCCGGATTTTCAATAAGACAATGTATTTTATGCTTGTCTTTTTCGGCAAGCTCTTTTAATCGCAAAAAAGAAGAATAACTTTCACCTTCTTTTTTTTCTGGAATATTTAGATATATTCCTGTCAGATAGTTTCCTTTTAAAAATTGTAAATATATTCTGACACTTCTTTTGTTCCGTTACGCAATTTCTGATTTGTTATTCTAGTTATAAATTCCGCATAATATTTTTCATCTGATATAAGACGGCAAACAACTTCCGATATTTTATTAATATTGGTTTCATATACACCCAAACCGTTATTACGCAGATATTCCATATTGCCTTTTTCCTGCTCCCACAAATAATTTGTAACAACTGGCACTTTTTTGGAAAGTAGTATCTCCATAAATGTAGAAGCGCCGCATTTAGTAATTATTACATCCGAAATATTTAGCATATCCGAAACAAAATCTATTAGTCTATATACTTTTAGAAATTTATAAGAAGTCTGTTTTTTTATCTTTTCAGCTTTATTATAAAGTTCTTCATTTTTACCGCAGACTATTACAATGTAATGCTGATTCATCTTTTGCAGCATTTTTTTTATTATCTGATCTGCTTTTACCAACCCATCGGCACCGCCTATTATCAGAATTATCTTCCTGTTTTCTTCAAATCCAAGATATGTTTTAATTTTTTTTATTTCATCAGCAGAAGCTGGCTTTCCAAACTTTTCATCAAGTATAAAGGGAAATACAGAAATTGTATGAGGAGCAATTTTTCTTTTAAGTATTTTATTTTTAAGATCTTCGCTGAAAACGATAAAATCCTGATTTTTTAATAAAAACCATATCGGATGAGGCGTATATGGATCGGTTACAACAGTAATAACTTTACAATCTAATTTATGCTTTTGAATAATTTTTCTGACAGGTTTCAAAAGGAAAAAATGAAACACCACTATCTTTTTAGGTTTTCTGCTTAATATAATTTTTTCTATTGAAGTGATAGAAAAATAAGAGATAAGTGAGCAAGTAATATTCGAAAACAAAGGGATTTTGTTGAATGCATAAATAATTTCGTATATAAGCTGCGCTTTTGATTGCAGATTCCGGTACCCGTCTTCAATAATTGCTTTAAGCCAATTCCCTACATTTTCGAAACCGTCAACAAGCTCAACTTCAATATTATTTTTATTTGCATTTAAATATTTGGACACAGATTTTGCCGGTGCCAGATGCCCTCCCCCGGTTTTAAGATAAAAAAACAAATATTTTTCTTTGAGATTATCAGTCATTTTTACCTCATTAACGGGGATGATCTTTCTTCCATTTTACCGGTACTTAAAACTTCAGCTATTTTATAAATACCAAGTTTACGGGCTTTTAGAAAACCAGACCAGGCTGCTTCTGCAAGTCTTCCTTCGCTCAAATAATCAAAAAGCCATTGGTCTGTATATTCCGGGTTCATCTGTTTTATTCCGGCGCCTATTTCGCGAAGCCATCTTCTGTTAAACTTTTCTTGCGAACCAATTGCCGGACTCATAATTATCGGTATTCCAAGTCCGCAGAAAAAAGAAAGCTCGCTCGGTTTGGTCCATAGAATATCGGTATCTCTTAAAATACTGTTGAATTGATTAAAGTACTCTTTAATTTCAGAAGAATAGCATATATTAATGTTATTTCCGTTTTCATCGTACTTATTTTTTAAAATAGAAAAATAATCAAATATTTCTTTTCTTACTCCGGCAATAAGGTTTATCCGGATTTCTTTATTCTTAATTTTATCCTTAAGACTTTTAATAATTTTTTCTGCAATTTCTTTTTGAGCTCCGGCTCCGCCGACAGCGTAAGTTATCGTAAGCGGTCTTCGCCCTTTAAAAATGCATTTTTCTTCGCCTAAAAAATGCTGCACGCTTATTCCGTGCATCGACATAAACTTACCGCCCGGATCAAGAAACCTTAATCTTTGCCCCAAGTCATTTTTTACAAATTCAAGGTCTTTCCCTCCAATTAATTCTTCGGGCAGAGGAAAACCGGTAATAAATATTTTATCTTTCGACACACCATATGCCTCAAGTCTTTTAGCTGCTTTTCCGCAAGGAGCGAAGTATTTTATCCTGCTTTCATAAGGATCGGGCGAAACCCATACTCTATTTATATCTGCATCGCAGATGATACAAAAGACCTGATGATTCCCCTGAATATCTGCAGCAATTGCCGGCGCATAAAATGAAGTAATCATAGGGATCTGCTCGGATTGGATTTCCTGAAGAACACCTTGGCAAAGCCCTTTTTTAATACTCGAGATTAATAATGAAACCTGAAAAGTTTTTTGCGATAAATCCCGCATCGGATAAAAACTTGGAATATGTAATAATCTGTCCATTAACCCGAAAACAGGTTTTCCAATAACAGGTATACTTTTAACCCGCGAAATAAAATTATAAGCAGATAGACTCTTTTTCCAAAGTTTTTTTTCTTTTTCGGATACAAAACTTCCTCTATCGGCGTTTAGAATTCCTCTGTCAGAAAACTTTTCCAGCGCATAAGCAGCCCTATGATGCCCGTACCCCATTTCTACAGAAACAACCCAAGCTTTTATATTTTCCATAGGCAATATTATTACAAATTAAAGTCTTTTAATTACTACAACTGTTGCATCATCAAACCATTTATCCTGATTTCCGTATTTACGCGTAACTTCAAAGATTTCTTGATTTATTTCTTTTGCAGACCTATGCTGGTTTTCAATAATAAGATCTTTCAATTTTTGAACTCCGAATTCGTCTTCAGCAGAGTTTGTCCTTTCAATAATTCCATCTGTATAAAATACAATCAGACTTCCTTGCTCCATATGCGCATATTCTTTTTGAAGTTCAATTTCTGGAAGAGCTCCAAAAATCAATCCTGTACTGTTAAGTTCTTTTATTTCATTCCCTTTTACTAATAAAGGCGCAGGATGACCTGCATTAACATAAAATAGATTTCCGTTATTTTCGATATTAGCATAGAACAATGATATAAATCTTGTGGAATAAACAGATCGGTATATTACTCTGTTAAGTTTTTTAAGAACGTGTGTTATTTCTGCGTAACTTTCTACTCCCATCCTTAAACCTGTTACTACATCTCTTGCCAAAAGAGCCGCCGGAATTCCGTGTCCGCTCGCATCGCCTATTACAAAACCGAATCTTCCGTCCTCGTGAAGAAAATAATCGTATAAGTCGCCACCTACAAGTTCTGCAGCAACAGACATGCCGTGAATATCAAAGCCCTGTATATCAGGTGAATTTTGCGGCAATAAACTTTGCTGAATACTTGCAGCCTGTTGAAGTTCGTTTTTTATCGCTTCAGAAATCAGCCGCTGATTAAGTGCGGCATTAACAGCATTAAGACAAAGCTGAATTTCATCCCTTATCCATCCGGCTTTTAAATCGAAAATAACAATATATCTGAATTCCCCGTTACGGACAATGAAAGCAGCAGGTATTGTATGATCGTTATTCTTGCTTACCGATTCGTCTATTGTAAATCCCTTATTATTATATATATAGCTTCGGTTTTTTATAAGCATTTTTACCGGTTCGCTTACTGCACTGAATTGTTTCAATATTATTTTTTCCGGATTAGAAGAGCTGATAAGTATATATTCGTTTCCTGCTTCCTCATAGATTCTTCCGTTTGTGATATGAAGATCTTTCCCAAAAGTAGATTCAACTTCGCCGACAATAGACATTATAAAGTCTTTTCCTGACTTCCCAAAACTAATTTTGCTTAAAAGTGCATCTAGTTTTCTGTAAAATATTTTTGGATCCAATTATTTCCCTTTCAATAATTTTTTTTAAACTTGGACTAACATAATAATTTTATGTGAAATAATAGTTACGAATTATAGTTTAAATTGATTTTTTAATAGGAAGGATAACAAAATTCCGGGGAGTATATTATAAAATTTAATTTAATACATCCCCGGAATGAGCTTTATTCGTACCGTAAAGCTTCAATAGGATCAAGATTTGCTGCTTTATATGCAGGATATGTTCCAAAGCCAACCCCTACAAATACACAAAGCATAATTCCTATAATAACCCAATCGTATGGTATTGCGCTTGAAGCTTCAAGCATGCTGCCTAAAATATTACCTACTATTATTCCTAAAACTATACCAATTATACCCCCAAGCTGGCATAAAACAACCGCTTCAGTTAGAAATTGAAATAATATATTCGTTTTCCGTGCCCCAACAGCTTTTCTTATTCCAATTTCTCTCGTTCTTTCGGTAACAGAAACAAGCATAATATTCATTATTCCTACACCTGCAGCTGTTAATGCTATTAACGAGATTACAATTGCGCCTATTCTAACACTTGCAGTTATATCATTGATCTGTGTTAATATCGATTCGTTTGAATAAATTCCAAAATCGTCTTCCTCACCAGGCGGCACCTTTCTGATAGTACGCATAAATCCAGTTGCCTTATCCATTAAATCCTGATAATCTTCTTTAGATTTAGAGGTAACTGTAATATTTATACTTCTATTATCCTTCCCATAAAAACTTTGAAATGTTGTAATAGGAGATACAGCAAAATTGTCCTGACTCTGACCAAAGAAGGAGCCCTGTTTTTCAAGAACACCTATTACTCTTAAGTTTCTGTTATCAACCTTAACTTCTTTGCCAATTGGATCTGAATTTCCAAATAATGTTGTCGCAACTTCTGCTCCAAGTACTACAACCCTTTCATAGCGGTCAATATCCTTCTCGTTAAATATTCTGCCACTCTCAGCAATCCATTTATTATTTGGGAAAGCTTCGGTTGTTGCTCCGCCTAACTGAATGTTAGGATTAGTTTCTTTATTTCCATATTGAAAGGTTTTTCCATACTGCCACAATTCAGCGCCAACTGCCTGGGCATCAGTAAGCAAGTCTTTCAATCTTTCATAATCTTCTAATTTTATATCTTTTCTATTGCGGGTTCTGTCTCTTCCACCTGGTCCGTGTCCAACCATTGCTGGCCATTTCTGAATTTGAAATGTATTCTGCCCAAGCTGAGAAATTCCTTCTTCGATGCTGTTTTGCATTATCGTAATAATAGTGCTGGTGGCAATTATCGAAAATATCCCTACAATAATACCAAGTATTGTAAGCGTTGAACGAAGTTTATTAACCCGTAAGGAATTTAATGCTATTTTTATAATTTCCATTATTCGTACCTCAAAGCTTCTACCGGATCCATTTTTGCCGCAGAATAAGCCGGTGCAAATCCAGACAATATTCCTGTAATTAGTGAAATTAAAAGAGCAAGAACAAATGCATCATACTGCAGAGAAACCGGGAAATCCATCTTTTCAATTATCATACTTAAAATAACTGCAAATAAAAGTCCTACTAAACCGCCCAGCAAACATAAGATTAATGCTTCCATAATAAACTGACGAAGAATTGTTACACTTTTTGCTCCAATTGCTTTTCTTATACCTATCTCTTTTGTACGTTCCTTAACTGAAACAAACATAATATTCATTATCCCGATGGCTCCAACAAATAATGCAAGTCCTGTAATAACATACCCGGCAATCTGAACTACTCCGATAGTTGAGTCAATTTCATTTAATAAACCTTCTTGTTGATTAATACCGAAGTTATCTCTTTCATCATATCTTAAGCCTCTAATACGCCTCATAATACTTTGTGCTTCTTCTTTTACTATTGTTATTTGCTGGCTGTTGGCAGCACGAATATTTATTGTAATGCTGCCTCTTGCGTTTTGATAGTATTTAAATATGCAATCCAGAGGAATAAAAACCTGATTATCGGGATTCATATCTCCCATCACCCAGCTGCCTAATTCATCTAAAACGCCAATTATTTTATATTTATTCGATTTTATTTTAATTATTTTATTCATCGCTCCGCCATTTGGAAAAAGCTGTTTAGCAATTTCGGAACCTATAACTACAACCATTCTTGCCCCGTCAGATTCAGTTTCAGAAATAAACCTTCCTTCAGAAAAAGTAAAATTGGTTGTTTTGATATAATCGCTTGTAACTCCGGTAATTGTCACACCTTCTATTTTAGAGTCGCCAAATTTTATTGTTTGCTGGCTTGCAGCTGATGGAGCTGCAGCAAGAGGTAATTTAGCCATCCGCTTATATTGGTTATACTCATCCATTATAACTTCGGGTCTGTTACGCATTTCCCACCAAGGAACATCGTTATCAAACCACGACCACTTAGTAATATACATATTATCCGAACCAAGCGCTGATACCCCAGTTTGAAAAGCTTCATCTATTCCTTTTACTGCCGTGGACATTAAAACTACAGAGGTAACGCCTATTATTATACCAAGTGTTGTTAAAAGCGATCGTACTTTATTAGCTTTTAGCGCATTGAATGAAATTATCAATCCTTCTTTTAATTCAAATGAAAGCTCTTTCATAATTTTCCTTAATTAACACTTATTTTTGTTTTAGGAATAATTCTATTCTGAACAAACTCATCTCTTTCAATATATCCGTCGCGTATTCTGATAATTCTTTTTGCATGTTCAGCAATATATTCTTCGTGAGTAACAAGAATTATTGTATTTCCCTGATCATGCAGATGAGCAAACAGTCCCATAATATCTTCACCTGTTTTTGTATCCAAATTACCTGTCGGTTCATCTGCCAGAATTATTGCAGGTTTGGTTACAAGCGCACGGGCAATAGCTACTCGCTGTCTTTGTCCGCCAGATAGTTCATTTGGTTTGTGATGCATCCTATCACCAAGTCCAACACTCAATAACGCCTGCGTTGCCCTTTCTTTTCTTTCCTCACTCGGTATTCCGGCATATATTAACGGAAGTTCCACATTATGCAAAGCTGAAGAACGGGCTAATAAATTGAATGTTTGAAAAACAAATCCAATTTCTTTATTTCTTATTCGAGCTAAATCATTATCATTCATTTCACTTACGTTATTCTCTTTGAAAAGATAAAGTCCGCTTGTGGGTGTATCAAGGCATCCCAGCATATTCATAAGCGTAGATTTACCGGAACCTGAAGGACCCATTATTGCAACGTATTCGTTTTTATCAATTCTTAAAGAAACATCAGCTAAAGCATGTACTTCTTCTGATCCCACTGTATAAATTTTTGCAATATGTTCAATATTAATTATATTCATTTTCATTCCGGTTTAAGATTTTTTTGCTTTTTTGTCTTTTTTCTCTTCGATATATACTTTTTTACCATCAGAGATTTCGCTTGATATAGCTTTGTATGGACCCGAAATTACTTCTTCGCCACCGCTTAATCCTTCTGTAATTTGAATATATGTGTCATCGCTTATTCCAGTACCAACTTTTACAAGTTTTGCTTGACCATTTTCAAATAAGAATACAATTTCATCTAATTTTTTCTTTTTTTGTTCTTTTTTAACTGTTATTACTTCATCATCAGTTTCTTCTTCAATTTTCATTTCGGTACGTGCTGTTACACTTTGGATAGGAACTGTAAACACATTTTTAACAGTTTCAGTTTCTATGTCAGCATCGCAAGACATTCCAGGACGAACCTCATTACCTTCATTAAGGAGCAATAATATTCTTACTTCAAAGTTAACAACTTCATTTTGTGTCCCTAATCCGCTTGTAATTGCACTGTTACCTATTTGTGTTACAATTCCATGAAACTGTTTATCCTTAAAAGCATCAATTTCTATTTTTGCTGTATCGCCCACAGATATTTTAACCACGTCATTTTCATCAACTTCAACGCGTGCTTCCATCTTGGAAAGATCTGCAACAGTCATAATATTTGTACCCTGCGAAAATCCGCTTCCTAAAACTCTTTCGCCAACTTCAACATTCAAAGCGCTTATCGTTCCTGTTAAAGGAGCATAAATTACAGTCTTAGCTAATTCTTCCTGTGCTTCTTTTAATGATTCGGAAGCCTGAATAACAGAAGATTTTTGGGCTTCATATTCGCCAGCTCTTTGAAGATAGCTTGATTTTGCCTGTTCAATTTCTGCATTACTTGCCAATCCTTTTTCAAAAAGCCCCTGCATTCTTTTATAATCTGCTTCAATAAGATCGAGTGTAGCTTTTCTTACATTTAATGTTGATTTTGCCGCTTCCAAATTAGCTTCAGCCCGGTTTTTCTGGGCAATATAAATATCAGGCTTAATTCTGATAAGCAAATCACCTTTATTTACTTTATCCCCTTCTTTCACAGGAAGTTCAACAATTTCACCAGTTACTTCGGGAGTTATTACAACCTGATATTCAGGATTTATTTTCCCTGTTGCAGTTACAACTTCTGTAATATCTCTTTTAACAACTTTTTCAGTCTGTACATAAATCAGTTCTTCTTTATTACTTCCCATAATAACTACAGCTATTAAAGCCACTACTAAAAAACCGATTACACTTAAAATGATAATTTTTTTCTTTTTTGATTTACCGTTTGCCATTATTATTTCTCCTAATATTATTCAAATTTTTTATAATCAAGAACGCCAAGATAATTCATCAATCTGTCTCTGTACTCAAAATATCTGTACTGAGCATTTATCTGATCACTTAATGCCTGCTGATAATCTTTATCGGCTTGAAGAACATCCAAAATAGTTCCTGAACCTAAATTGTACCTTTCATTGTTTACGCGGCGGTTTTCACCTGCGGAAATTACATTTTTATTGCTTACATCAAGCTGTTTTTTTGCAGCCTGCAAATCTAAATATCCTTGCTTAACTTGTATTTTAATTGATCTTTCAAGTGCGCTTAAATCTTCTTGTGTATTCATAACGCTTACTTTTGCAAACTGAATTTGGTTATCTGTTCGCCAGTTTGAAAAAATTGGGACACTTAGTGTCAATCCAAAACTATGTGAATATGTTTTGTTTTTGTATAAGTTCGATATTGCATCGGCTTGAGTATTAAAAAGTCCGTAACTGGCAGACAATTGCGGGAATAATCCTCCGCGTGCAATAACTACACCGTCTTCAGCACTCTCTAAATCGAGTTGTTTGCTTTGATAATCCTTTCTTTTTTCCAAAGCATTTTTAACCATATTTGTAATGGAGCCAAACTCATCGATGTATGCTTCTGATTCTTTACTTGAGTTTGTTATTTCTACATCTTCAAAAGTATATTCTTCAAGAACATCTAAAGAAAGATAGTTTAGTAAAGAACTTTTTGCATTTTCCAGATTGTTCTGTGCCTGAATAAATAAAAGTTCGGCATTTCCGGCTTGAACCTGCTGGGTATAAACATCGGCAATTGCTACAGACCCGAGTCGGTTTCTTTCCTGAATTGTTTCTAAAAATTTCTGATTATACTTAACATTTTCTTCTCTAACTTTAAGAAGTTTTTCGGCATTGATAACTGCATAATATAATGAAGTTGCCTCGAATACTACATCCTGTTTTAATTTTTCAAGAGCAAATTCAGCAGATTCAAGTTCATTTCCTGCTTGTTTTATTGAATAAATATTTGCAAGTCCGTCAAACAAAACTAAACTTCCACTAATTCCAGCGTTGGCGCTTTTTGTATTAAAATCCAAACTATCCTTGTAATTCTTCATCCAATTTGCGCTAACAGAAGCACCTACAGATGGGAGTAAAGCACCATAAGCAGATTTTAGATTTGATTTGCTCGAAAAAAGAGCGTTTTTTGTTTTTAGCAGCGAAGTATTGCTTTGAAGTGCTATTGCTACTGCTTCATCCAAAGTTATTTTCTTTTGTGCGTTAATTGCTATTAAAGTCCCAAATAAAAAGAAAAGTATTTTTTTCATTATCTCCCTCAAAAGTATTTTTTTCAAATTTTTATTTAACTGAATTATGTGACGCTATGAGTTGTAAAAAAGTTACATCTGATTTTAAATTATTTTTCCGATAAGTATTTTGATTTCAATTGCATCATAAATTTGTGTGCTTCATCATAGTCATTTGCTATTATTCCTTCAAGAATTGCTTCTTCAATTTCTGTTTTAATTTGTCCTACAACTTTACCGGGTTTAAGGTTAAACTCTTTCATAATTTCTTCACCCCGCACAGGCGATTGAAATTCGCGCAGTTTATCTTTTTCTTTTACTTCCCTTACTTTTTGCATAACAATTTCGTAATTATTAAGATAGCGCGAAACCTTATTGATGTTTTTGCTGGTTATATCCGCACGGCATAGTTTTATTAAGTCTTCTAAATCCTCGCCTGAGGCAACAACAAAACGGCGTATTGCAGAATCTGTTACTTCGTCATCAACCAAAGCAATTGGGCGAAGATGCAGCCGGATAAGTTTTTGAATATATTCGAGCTGAACAAAAGGCAGTTTCATTCTTTTAAATATTGCTTTTGCCATTTTAGCGCCAAGGTCTTCGTGCCCATGGAAAGTCCATCCGATTCCTTCAATAAACTTTTTTGTGGGCGGTTTTGCAACATCGTGTAGCAAAGCTGCTAAACGAAGCCAAACATTATTTGTTTCTGCAGAAATATTATCTAAAACTTGCAATGTATGCAGAAAGACATCTTTGTGATGATAATCTTTACGCTGGTCAACTCCTGCAAGATTTGATATTTCAGGAAATATTACTTCCATCACTCCGCTATCCTGCAAAAGATTTAATCCATATGACGGTTTTTCACTTTTAAGGATTTTCAGAAATTCATCAGTAATTCTTTCCTGCGAAATAATTTTCAGCCGTTCTTTAAGATTAGATGCAGCCGACAAAACATCATCCGATATTAGAAAATTTAACTGGGATGCAAAACGGAAAGCCCGCATTATTCGCAAGGGGTCATCGTTAAAAGTTACTTCGGGATCGAGAGGAGTTTTGATAATTTTATTTTCAATATCCTGCAAACCGTTAAAAATATCAATAACTTCACCGAAGTTTTCAACCGAAAGAGAAACGGCTATTGAATTGATTGTGAAATCTCTCCTGTTTATATCATCTTCAAAAGTGCCGTCAGTAACAATGGGGTTTCTGCTCGATTCGGAATAGGATTCTTTTCGCGCTCCTACAAATTCCAGATCGAAACTTTCGTATCTGAAATGAGCCGTTCCGAAATTCTTAAATACCGAAACATTTTCCACTTTTAATTCTGCCGCAAGATTTTCAGCAAAATCAACTCCGTTTCCTAAAACAAGAAAATCAATTTCATCCCGAACCCTGTTAAGAATTATATCCCTAACAAATCCGCCGACAATAAATACTTTTTCACCGCGTTTTCCGGATAGTTCCGTTATTGTTTTTAAGAAACTTATTTGGCTTAAAACATTATTTATTTTTTCTGAATATACGCTCATCACTTAATACTATTACCTTTCTTCTTTTCAATTAACCATTTAATGTTTTCAATATTTTCCAAATACCTTTGCTCATTCACTTTATCCGAAAGTTTCAGAGCCGCTTCTGCAAACTTTAACGAGCGATTGTAATCGCCTTCTTCTTTTGCATAAATTGATAATTCATAAACCGGCTGACACCAGTTTTTATCATCGAAATTTACAGTATCAAACTCCTTAATAAAATGCAGATAATCATTCTTGAGGTTTCTATTCAAAGAAATAATCTCGGAAATAGTAAAATATCTTACCGTATCGGAATTTATCTTTTCAAATATTGATAATCTTTCTTGAGAAGTACCTAAAATGTATTTCTGTAAAAGTTTGTTGCTGCTTTCCTGTATAATTATTTTTTTCTGCAAATTATCTTTCAGACTGTAATAAACCTGAATAACAGAATTTTTATAAATCGAATCTGCTTTTAATTGATTTCCTTTCAAAGCGAACAAATCGCCTTTGAAAATTTCTAAAACATCATAATATACGCTGTTTTGAAATTTATCCTGCGATTGTGAAATTGAATCAAGAGCTTCATCATAATCTCCGGTAAAAATACAATTGTAGATAAAACCCCTGAACGAAGGAAAACTTCCGGTTTTTTGATAAATCATTTTATAAGTTTTTTTAGCTGATTTATAATCTTTTAAATACGCATATTGTGCAGCTTCACTCATCCTTTTTGAAACTAACCGCGGACAAAATTTCTTAAACAGACTTTTTCCTGTAAAATAAACTTCTGCTTCTTTTTTATCGGCAGTAAAACTTTTATCCGAAATATATTTCTCGTAATCTTTTTGCAATTTGGTAAAGGGAACATTAAAAGTTTTTTCAAAGTCGCCAGTTTTATAAAGAGTTTTTACTTTTTCGGCGCCGTATTTCACAAAAATAAATTTTGTAAAAGAACCTGCATATATATAAGATAGCACGGAAGAATTTGAAAAGAAGCTAAGATTATTAAATATTGTTTTCAAATCCGGTTTGTAACCTGATTGAATTCCAACCGAAGCAAGGTAATCAGGATTCTTATCATCAAAATCATTATCAATTGCAACTGCCAAACCTTCAGTCAACCCGAAGTTCATATTTCCTGCAATATAAAACGGAAATGTTCCCCATTCCGTGGCAACAATATGAACAATTTCGTGTTGTAGACTTTCTGTAAAACTCCCGGCATCAACGTAAATCTGTTTGAGCCAGGTTTTTGCTACATCTGCATTTGCAGCACCGAAAAGTTCTTTTTTCTGTTCCCTGTTTTTGAAAAGAAATATTGTAATTTTTTCAGTAAAATCTATTTTTAATTGCCCGCAAATTCTTTCAAAATAATATTCGCTCTGCAATTTAAGGTAATTTATTTTTTTCTTCGGTTCTTCTTCCGGATAATAAATCACAAAATGTTCTGTTTCGGTTTTGCCTTTTAATTCTTTATAAATTGAAGAAATTGTTGAGGAATATCCTAAAAAAGGTTTTACAAATGAAAACGCCGTAATTATTATAAAACAAAATATCACAAAACTTACTTTACGCAGTTTTGAAATCTTTAAATCAAATTTTTGGATTAAATAGAAAAGAATAATCCAGAAGAAAATATTTATCAATCTGTAAGAAACAATTTTAAAAGTTATATGAATATCTTCATCGTAAATATTACCCGGATAATAACCGGTAAAAGGCTCGTACAGAAATATTTGAGGATTGAAATATACTTCGCTTAATCCTGTGAATAATAGTAAAACAAAAATTACAAAGAAAATCAGATATGCCCGTTTCAAGTATAATTCGCAAGCTGCAAGTCCGCAAAGAGCGCCTAAAATCAGCGCCGGCAAAGTTCCGGTAAAATAAAAAAGGGCGTATGCTGTAACCGGACAATCACTTATAAAAGCGTTCGAGAATAATGAAATTGCAAGCGGGATTGTGAAAACAATTAATAATTCAGGCAGTTTTTTCCAGACAGTTGTTAATGGTTTTTGATAACTTTTTCTTTGAGAATTAATTAAAATAATACCCGATAAAATGAAAAGGATAAAAGAATTTACCGAAGATATTTCATACCCCGTAACATCCATTAAAGGAAGCGACACAAAAAAGATATTTAGCGCGAAAAGAATAACAAGAATTGCGAAAAACAGTTTTTGTTTTATTACAGAAATCAATTTTAAAATTCTGCTCCCGATTCTCTTTTAATATCTGCACCAAGCGCCGATAATTTTTCTTCAATCCTCTGGTAACCTCTATCGAGATGATAAATCCTTAAAACTTCTGTAACACCTTCGGCAGCAAGCCCAGCTAAAACCAGCGATGCGCTTGCTCTTAAATCAGTTGACATAACTTTTGCCGCCCTAAGCCTTGTTACTCCTTTAATTACAGCGCTGTTATTTGTTACTTGAATGTCAGCTCCAAGTCTGTTCAATTCCGGAACATAATTAAATCTGTCAGTATAAATATTATCAGTAACTTTACAAATTCCTCCGGCAAGCGACATAAATGCAGCCCATTGCGCCTGCATATCAGTTGGGAAACCCGGATAAATTGAAGTATTTACATCAACGCTTGCAGCTTCGAGATTTTCAGCATCAATTGATACAATATCTTTATCGATAGTAATTTTTGCTCCGCTGTCTTCAAACTTTGATAGGACTGCCCTGAAATGTTTGTAATCAGGATATACAATTTCAATTTTACTTTTAGTAATAGCTGCTGCCGTAAGCAATGTTCCGGCTTCAATCCTGTCGCATATATTTTTAACATTTGCAGGATATAACTCATCAACTCCTTCAATTTCAAGTATCGGCGTACCGATTCCATTAATTTTTGCTCCCATATTTACAAGATATTCGGCAAGCTGGGTAATTTCGGGTTCCATAGCAGCATTTGTAATAATTGTTTCACCTTTTGCAAGAGAAGCAGCCATTATTACATTTCCAGTAGCGCCGACTGACGAAATATCAAAATTTATATGAGCGCCTTTTAATTTACTTGTTTTAGCAATTATGTATCCTTCTTCCAACTGAATATCAGCGCCCATTTTCTTTAATGATTCGAGATGAAGATTTATTGGTCGCGGACC
Source organism: uncultured Melioribacteraceae bacterium (assembly GCA_964437215.1). GTDB lineage: Bacteria > Bacteroidota > Ignavibacteria > Ignavibacteriales > Melioribacteraceae > JAAYAN01. The sequence continues at coordinate 25,875 of CAYTFZ010000018.1, forward strand.
CCAGGCGCATCCGCCGGGTAATGATACTTTTGCGTAACCGTAACGGCTCAAGAGCGGACCAAGCACATAAACACTGGCGCGCATTTTTTTCACGTGTTCGTAAGGAGCTTCCTGATTATTTATACCTTTTGTATTAAGCGTTAGAGTTCCGTTTTCAAATACACATTCAACGCCAAGATGTTTTAACAACTTAATCATCGTGTAAATATCATTTACTTCAGGAGTATTGAATTGAATATTTGTCCCGGAATTAAGAAGTGTTGCAGGCATAAGCGCTAAAGAGGAATTTTTTGCACCGCTTACTTTTACTGTTCCGCTAAGTTTTTTTCCGCCTGTAATTAAAAATTTATCCAATATTGCATCTCCTGCTTATAATTTAATTATTGTACCGTTGGCTCCTGCAAGATAAATATTCCCGCTCGCGTCTTTAATTATTCTGTTAATATTTACAAAAGCTTTAGTATTTATTCTTTCCCAGGATTTACCGTTATCATTGCTTAAAAGGATTGTTCCTTTAGAACCAGATACATATATTTTATCATCTACTTTTAAAATATCGCTTAATCCAACATTAACACCCGAATTGATAATTTTCCAATCCTTGCCTGCATTTTCCGATCGAAGAATAATTCCATTTCCGCCTGCAATTAAAACTGTATTTTTATCTATAAATTCTATTGAACGCAGATATTCGTTGGTAATTTTTTCAATTTTAGTCCAATTGTTCCCGCCATTTTTTGTGGCAAGCACCACTCCGTTCCATCCGCAGATAAATCCTATTTGTTCATCAGCAAAACAAATATCATACAGCATTTCGGATACTCCCGAATTAATCTGCCGCCAATTATCTCCGGCATCTGATGTAGCTAATATCAAGCCTCGGTTACCTGCAATAAAACCTTTGTTTTTACTGAGGAAATAAATATCAAACAAACTTATATTTTTATTGATATTTATTTTCGAAAAAGAACTGAAAGCATCAAAGCTTTTTAGAATAGTTGAATTTTCGCCGATAATAAATCCGGTTTTACCATCTTCAGCAACATAAACCTGATTCAAATTGTCACTGCCGTCGTAATTTATTCTCTCCCAATTCAGTCCGGAATTAACAGTTTTTAAGATTGTTCCATCTGCTCCTGCAGCAATTCCATTTGCGGTATTAAAAAACTGTATTGAATTTATTGAACTTATAACACCTGTTTTTTGTAATTTTACTTTTGTATAATCAACTGCATACTCGCCTTGTGTTTCCGATTCTGCGGCAAATATCTCTTTTAATTTTTCCATTCCGTTTTCGGAATAAAATTTATCCACTTGGTAAAAAACAAAATATCCCAAAACAATAAAAAATATTAAGAAAAGAAAGAATATAAGGAAAGAGTAAAACCTGTCGCTTTTCTTTTTCTTATTTACTGATTTTGTAAATTCTTGTTGATAATTATTTATATATTTTTCGGCTTTTTCTGCAGCATCAAAAAAATCTTCGCAATTGTTGTATCTTTCCGATGGTTCTTTTTTAAGCGCAGTTTGAACAAGAATTTCAAGTTCATCCGGAATTGATGGTCTTACAGAACTAACCAAAGGCGGCGCTTTTTTAAGGTGTCCGTCCATAACCTCGTATTCTGTTTCAAAATAAAACGGAGGGTATCCTGTAAGCATTTCGAAAAGCGTTGCTCCGATAGAATAAATATCTGTATGATGAGTAAGTTCAGTGCTTTTAATTTGTTCCGGACTCATATAATAAACAGTTCCAACTTTTGCACCTGCCTGCGTAACATTTTTATCAAAAATAGATTTTGAAATTCCGAAATCCATAATTTTAGCTGTTCCATCTATTCCAATAATAATATTAGATGGCTTTATATCTCTATGTACAAATCCGCGTGAGTGGGCATATCCCACTCCGGAAAGCACATTTTTTAGAACATACAAACAATCCAAAATATGCAGTTTACCTTCTTCTCTTATTATTTTATCAAGACTGTCACCTTCAACATATTCCATCACAATTCCGTGAATGCCCTTAAAATCAATAAAACCGTACACTGTAATAATATTTGGGTGAGATAATTGAGCTTGATGTTTAGCTTCCTTTTTAAACCTTTCAATAAAAGCTGGATTGTCTATTATCTGTGAATTTAATATCTTAATTGCAACATATCGTTCAAGTTTAGTATCATAGGCTTTATAAACGGTACCCATACCGCCCTTTCCTATAACAGATACAATTTTATAATTTTCTATAAACGAATTAATCATTATTTAATGATGAAGATTTATTCAAAAAAACATATGAAATATAAACATTTATTTTTTTTATATTTTATAATATTTGAAAACATTTTGAATGAAAATAAAAACAGATATGAATTTTTAAAAGAACCCGGCAGCTAGAACGTTGGGCGGAGAAAACTGCCGGGCATTTGGTGGGTAAACTTACATTAAAGTTAAAAACTTGCCTGTAAAAGTACATAATCAAAATTTGATGAACAAATTTTTTTTTATTTTTTTTTAATATGAGACCTTTTTATCTTTTATAATCACTCCATTTCAAGCCATTTAGCAGCTTCTTCTTCATTAATAAATTCTTTACAACGGAATCCCCGCATTTCTATAAACGCGGTTAACATACTATGACTTTTATCCATTGGGTCAGCCAATAAAGCTACTTTTTTGTATTGGTGTTCATCCGGTGATGGCAGACTTTCAAAAGCCGATACATAGTTATATTTAGTAGTATCAACATTCTTTACTCCGCGCACATCCGTCAGCAGTCTTTCTATGTTCCACTTTTTCCCGGCTTCGTTTGTTGCAGAAACAGATTTTATAAATATTTCATTAGTAATATCATTATAATATTTAATTTTTATGAATTTTCTTGAATCTGAAACACTAATTAAAAAATCCATTAAATGAACTCCTAAATCTATATATCAAAGTAATTTTATTAAATATAAATATTTTTAACATAATTTAATTATTCAAGTTAAAAACATCAAATAATCAG
>CAYTFZ010000018.1:28981-32062 GCA_964437215.1 uncultured Melioribacteraceae bacterium
TATAAATATTTTTAACATAATTTAATTATTCAAGTTAAAAACATCAAATAATCAGACTGATGATATTTTTTTTGCTTTTATTTTCATTAAATGAATTATTTTTGAATACTTATAAATTTAAGGTTTTAATATGAGTAATTCCAGATTAATATATGTAAAAAAAAGAAGCGGTGTTACCGTTCCTTTTAATCAGGAAAGAATAACAAATGCAATTTACCGCGCAGCAGTTGCAGTTGGCGGAAGAGATAAAATCATTGCCGAAAATCTAAGTGATAAAGTTGTTGAGTACCTCGAAAATAATTGCCGCGAAGAATGTGCCCCTCATATTGAAGAAATTCAGGATGCTGTTGAAAAAATTCTTATAGAAAACCGTCACGCAAAAGTTGCAAAGGCATTTATTCTATATCGCGAAGAAAAGGCTAAACGGCGGATGGCAGACAGTAAATTTGCAGCAATTGCATCGGATAATGTCCCATGGCAAAAAATATGGTATGTTCTTAACTGGGCTGTTGATCATGGACTTGAAACTATTGATAAACTTAATGAAAGAATAATTAAAGGTGAATTTTCCCAAATTGTTCACGAAAGCGAAACTGCTTATGAAAATGATATTTTAACAGCTGCCGAAAATATTACTGAAAGAGCTAATGAACTTAAAATGGTTTTTGTTAGCGGACCTTCTTCTTCCGGAAAAACTACTACCACTAAAAAGCTTGAAGAAAGACTTAATGCAAAAGGGTTAAAATTTGTAGCCCTTAACGTTGATCATTATTTTTACGACTTGGAAATGCACCCCAAAGATGAATTCGGCGATTATGATTTTGAAACACCTCAAGCCCTTGATCTTGAAATGATAAATGAACATCTCGTAAAATTATGCAAAGGCGAAGAAGTAAAAATACCTTTTTACGATTTTAAAATCGGCAAACGTTACCTCGAGCATTCATCCTTGAAACTTGCCGGTAATGAAATCCTTCTTATCGACAGTCTCCACGGACTTTATCCGCAGTTAAGCAAAGATATCGGCTCCGAAAATAAATTCCGCGTTTATATAGAACCTCTTTTGCAGATGAAAGGACATGACGGTAAATTTATAAAATGGACAGATTTACGTCTGATTAGAAGAATGCTCAGAGACAGTGTTCATAGGGCTTACAATCCCCGTCAGACTCTTGAACACTGGCATTACGTCCGTTCAAGCGAAATGCGAAATATTATTCCCTATCAAAGTTCGGCAGATTATATCATCAACAGCGGAATGCCTTACGAAATACCATTATACAAAGCACGTATATTTAAAGAATTTGTTAATTGGGAAAAAGAATATAAAAATAATCCTTTGCGTGAAGATGCTTACGAAAGAGCTTACAGAGTCAGGAATTTCCTTGAAAGCTGCGAAGCTGTAAAAGACGATTCTGCTGTTCCGCATAACTCCGTTTTACGCGAATTTATTGGCGGAAGCAGTTATAAATACTAATGTATAATTAATAAAATAATTCTCCAGTATTAAAATAATCAATTATACATTATAAATTATTCTAAATAAGTGTACCCGTAGAGACCGGAACGATAATTTGAAAGGAATTCTTTTCCTTCTTCAGTTGTAATGGTTCCTGCTTTTACTGATGAAGTAACCCACATTTCTACCGTTCTAACCATTTTTTTTGGATTATATTGAACATAATCCAATACTTCGGCAACTGTCTCCCCGTCAATAATCTGGTCGATACTGTATCCTTTTTCATCAACCGAAACATGTACGGCATTTGTATCCCCGAACAAATTGTGAAGATCTCCCAAAATCTCCTGATATGCACCGACAAGAAAAACCCCTATGTAATAAGGTTCTTTTGCTTTTAATGAATGAACAGGCAGATAGTATGAAAAATTCCTTGTGGAAATAAAGTTATCAATCTTTCCGTCAGAATCGCAAGTAATATCCTGAATAGTAGCTCTGCGTTCAGGCTTTTCGTCAAGCCGTTGAATAGGTATTATTGGAAATATCTGATCGATTGCCCAAGAATCGGGTAATGATTGAAACAGCGAAAAGTTACAAAAATATTTATCTGATAAAAGTTTTGGCAGACTTAAAAGTTCCTCGGGCACATGTTTAATTCCTGCTGTCATCTGATGTATTTCTTTGGCAATTGTCCAGAATAATCTTTCAATTTGGGCACGGGTTTTTAAATCAAGCAATCCCAGACTGAATCTGTCAAGTGCTTCTTCCCGAATTTGCATTGCATCGTGCCAGGTTTCAAGCATACTTCGCTGGTTTAACGATTCCCACAACGAATATAATTCCCGTAAAAGTTCGTGATCTTCTTCTCCAATTTCATCTTCTTCTGTCCATGTAGGTATTGTTGTTGATTCCAATACTTCAAAAATAAGCACCGAGTGATGGGCAGTTAACGATCTTCCGCTTTCGGTAACAATGTTTGGATGCGGCAGATTATTTTTATCGGCAGCATCAACCATTGTTGAAACAGCATCGTTCAGGTATTCCTGAATGCTGTAATTAACGCTGCTTTCGCTGTATGCCGATCTTGTTCCGTCATAATCAACTCCAAGTCCGCCGCCGATATCAACAAAATCAACATCAAAACCGCTTAATCTGAGCTGAACGTAAAATTGCGAAGCCTCGCGGAGTGCATTTTTTATTCTTCGGATTTTCGTAACCTGGCTTCCAATGTGAAAATGTATCAGGTGCAAACAATCTTTAAGTCCGTTATCTTCCATATATTCCAAAGCTTCCAAAAGTTCGCTGGATGATAACCCGAATTTGCTTACATCGCCGCCCGAATCTTCCCATTTCCCGCTTCCGCTGCTTGCAAGTTTTATTCTTATACCAAGATTCGGTTTAATTTTTAATCTTTTTGCAATTTTCGAAATCAATCTGAGTTCGTTTAATTTTTCTACAACAAGAAAAATTCTTCTTCCCATTTTTTGAGCTAAAAGAGCAAGTTCGATATAATCTTCATCTTTGTATCCGTTGCAGATAATCAGAGAATTATTATCAGTGTTAATTGCAATTACAGCATGAAGTTCAGGTTTTGAACCAGCCTCGAGACCGATATTGAATTT
>CAYTFZ010000018.1:32072-34208 GCA_964437215.1 uncultured Melioribacteraceae bacterium
CGGGACGCATTTGGTTTACTTTTATCGGATAAATTACAAAATTTTGTCCCTTATAATCATATTCTTCGGAAGCTTGTTTAAAACAGCTTGCCATCTTTTCTATCCGATTATCCAGAATATCGGGAAATCTAATAAGAACTGGTGTAGAAACATCTCTAAGCTGTAGTTCTTCAACAAGTTCTTTCAGCTCAATTTTTAGTCCATCCTTTTTCGGTGTTACAACCACATTGCCTTTTTCATTTACCGAAAAGTAATTAATTCCCCATCCTTTAATATTATACAATTCTTCCGAATCTTCAATGCGCCATTTTCTCATAATATAAACTCATAATACAGTTAATAAAAGCTGACTAAAAAAGGTAAAATGTGTGTGAAAGTCAGTTGATAAAAAGGTTAAAATCCAATGCGAAAAATATATTTTTAGAACAGCAATTACAAGTAAATTTATTTTAAGTATTAATCATCTTAACTGCCATTTCAGCGCATCTTTCGCCGTCAATCGCTGCTGAAACAATTCCGCCTGCATATCCTGCTCCTTCCCCGCAAGGAAACAATCCTGTTATCTGAGGATGTTGTAATGTACCTGAATCGCGCGGAATACGAATTGGTGTACTGGTTCTTGTTTCGGCAGCAAGAATTTGAGCCTCGCAAGTATAATATCCTTTCATTTTATTCCCGAATATTCGCAGCCCTTTTTTTAATCTGTACGATATTTCATATGGTAAAACTTCATCAATTTTTACTGGAACTGTTCCTGGTATATATGATGTTTTAGGAAGCGTTGCCGAGACTTTATTTTCACAAAAATCTGTTACTCTTTGTGCGGGAGCTTTTTGAGTTTGCCCGTTTCTTTCAAAAGCTTTTTGTTCAATTTCTTTCTGATACATCAATCCGGCAAATTTACCATAATCAGAATATTTTTTCCAGTCGCTTTCATCAATAGAAACTACAAGTCCGGAATTTGCATACGGAGAATCGCGTCGTGAAACTGACATCCCGTTTAATACAAGTTCGCCCGGAGAAGTTGAAGCCGGAACAATTATTCCTCCGGGACACATACAAAACGAGTAAACGCCTTTTCCGTCAACTTGGCAAGTAAGGTTATAGCTTGCTGCAGGTAAATTAGGATGCCTGATTGCAGAATGATATTGAATATTGTCGATAATGCTTTGCGGGTGTTCAATTCTCACACCTGCAGCAAAAGGTTTTGCTTCAATAAAAACATTATGATTGTCGAGAAGATAATATATGTCCCGAGCACTGTGACCGGTTGCCAGAATAACTGATTCACCAGTAAATTCTGAAATTCCGTTTACAATTACTCCTTTTATCGAATTCTGTTTTATAATTAAATCGGTTACTTTCGAGTTAAAATGAACTTCGCCCCCCGATGATAAAACAGTGTTTCTTATTTCCTGAATTATCTTCGGAAGTTTGTTTGAACCGATATGCGGATGCGCGTCAATCAGAATATCTTTATCAGCACCGTGTTTTACAAAAATATTCAATATTCTGTTTGTATCTCCTCTTTTTTTTGATCGGGTATATAGTTTCCCATCACTGTAGGTACCAGCTCCGCCTTCACCAAAACAATAATTACTTTCGGAATTAACAACACCATTCTGCTGAATTTCGCGCAAATCCCGTCTCCTTTCACGCACATCTTTGCCTCTCTCTAACACAACCGGCTTTAAGCCCAATTCAATACATCTTAATGCAGCAAACAAACCGGCAGGTCCGCTTCCTATAATTAAAATTTGTTTTTTGTCACTCACAACCGGATAATTTAACTGCATTTCCTGCGAAGAAGGATTTTCGTTGATAAATACCTGAAACCGCAATATGAAATGCGGACTTTTACTGCGTGCATCAACAGAACGTTTTATTAATTTGACTGCATTAATCTCCGAAATATCAATTCGTAAATTCCTGCTTAATATTTTTTTATGAAGTTCTGAATCCCTTGACTGTTCAGGCTTAACTTGTATTTCTAATTCTTTAACCAATAAATCCTCCTTCTAATTCGAAATATAATATTTCCCTGAAATTAAATTGTGTAACAATTATGTTTTTATTTAACTAAATCATTTTCAATTAAATAAAAATGGTTTTCATATTGATTGTTTTAAAATATGG
>CAYTFZ010000019.1:0-7718 GCA_964437215.1 uncultured Melioribacteraceae bacterium
TCCTTCTATACGGACTTGTCTTTCTAAATCAGGCCAAAAAAATAAAACAGCCGCAAATGGATTTCCTTCAAGCTGTCGCGCTTTATAACTTTCGTAATTGGTGAAAAATACAAGCCCTTTATCATCAATTTCTTTCAGCAGAACCATTCTTATCGATGGTCTTCCGGTAACAGTTGAAGTTGCAAGCGCCATTGCCGTGGGTTCTGATATTTTTGATTCAACTGCTTCATCAAGCCAAATTTGTAATTGTTTAATTGGTGATTTAGCAACATCAGTTTCATTAAGCGAATGTAATTTGTATTCTTTTCGAATTGAAGAAATGTTTGTTTCCATAGATTGTCCTTAAGTATTACTTCATAACAAAAGTTACTTGGAAAATATTCCCAAATAAGAAAATTTCTCTAAAGAAATTATTGTAATAGTTGAAAGCCTTGTTAAAGTTAAGTAACTTCACATCTTAAAAATATCATTCTAAAAAAATGATTGAACTTGAAATTGTAAAAGGAAATTTTTCAATTCATAAAGTAAGTCCGGATAGAAAAGGTATGCCGGATTTATTAAATGAAGATTTTTTATCAATCACAAAGACAAATGACGAAATATCGATTGTATGCCGGGAAGAATTATTTCTTAAAGAAACAGAAGTTGAAAACGGCTGGAAATGTTTGAAAGTAAAAGGAATTCTGGATTTCTCACTGGTTGGAATTTTACATTCAATTCTTACTGAGTTAAAAAATGCAGAAATCAGTGTATTTGTAATTTCAACTTTCAATACCGACTATATTTTGATTAAGAAAGAGTGTTTTGAAAAAGCTGTTAAGGTTTTAAATTCGACAAATAATATTACCATAAAATGAGTGAGGAATAAATGACCGAAGAAGAAAAAGCCATAAAAATGTTTAATTCCGGATTTAATTGTTCGCAAGCTGTTGTTAGCGCATTTGCAGAAAAGTTAAATATTGATGAAAAATTGGCATTAAAAATATCTACCGGTTTTGGCGCAGGTATGGGCAGACTTCAGGAAACTTGCGGAGCTGTTACAGGCGCATTTATGGCGTTAGGAATTTACAATTGTAACATTTTAAATGACAATGCGGAAATTAAAAAGAATACTTACAAAATGATTCAGAATTTCACTTCCGAATTTAAATTGATTAATAAAACAATTAACTGCCGTGAATTACTGGGAGTTGACCTAAATACGGATGAGGGACAGAAGATTATAAAAGACCAAAATCTTCACGGAACAGTTTGCGAGAAATGCATTAAGGACGCTGTTAAAATTGTAAATAGTTTTATTTAGAAAATTGAACGCGGATTATACAGATTGTTTTTGATTTGTTAAGATTTTCGCATTAACTATAAAAATAATAAATGATAGTTAAAAATCTGCGTTCCATAAAAAGGAATAATATAATGAAAATTGATTGCGGAGAATTTTTTCTAAGACCTCTTGAAATTGAAGACGCAGGCGATCTTGCAAAAAATGCAAATAATAGGAATGTATGGATAAACCTGCGTGATGTTTTTCCTCATCCATATTCGAAAAATGATGCTATGAATTTTATTGAATTTGTGCAAGCTGCCGATACAATGCTTGTTTTAGGCATAATGTATAAAAATGAATGCATAGGAGTTATCGGCGCACATTTTCAGCCTGATGTTTATCAGCACTCGGTAGAACTTGGTTTTTGGATTGGGGAAACTTACTGGGGAAAAGGAATTATGACTAAGGCCTGTAGAGAATTTTTGAAATATTTGTTTGAGAAAAAAGATATTAACCGTATATACAGCAGCGTTTTTGAATGGAATAAATCTTCAATGCGGGTTTTAGAAAAATGCGGATTTAAGAAAGAAGGTATCTTGAGAAAAGCAGTTTTAAAAGACGATAATTTTATTGATGAACACAGATACAGTAAATTAAAAAATGATTAAACAAAGTAAATATAAAGCAATTATTTTCGACCTCGGCGAAACCCTGATTGAATATATAAATGTTCCGCTGAACTGGAAAAATCTTTATCCCGAAATATTTAACAGAATAAATGAATACAATCTGCTGGGACTTTCGGAACATCAAATTGAAAAAATATGCTATAATTTGGAGAAGTATAATACAAGAATCAACCCGAGGGAAAAGGAATTTTCCTCAGAATATATTTTTTTTAATATACTTGAAGAGTTCAGAATTTACGATGATATTATCACACAAAAAATAATACCGCAATTCTTTAATTTTTTTCAGCAAAAAAGAAAAGTCTTTCCTGAGACAGAAGAAGTATTAAAAAAACTTAAAGAGAACGGATTAAAAACTGCAATATTTACCGACGTGCCTTACGGAATGCCCGACGAATTTGTGTTTGAAGATATTAAAAGTTTTGCCTGTTATGTTGATAAAGTTGTAACTTCAGTTTCTGCCGGTTTCCGTAAACCAAATCCTGCCGGACTTGAAATAATTTGCAGACATTTTTCTGCCGATAAAAATGAAATTATTTATATAGGGAATGAAGAAAAAGATATAAAAGTCTGCAAAAATTTCGGGTGTGAATCAGTTTTAATAAACAGAGATGAAACAGCTAAAAATTTCGGAGAAGATTTTCAAATTAAAACTTTAACAGAAATAACAGATTTGATGACAAATAAATGAAAAGAGAATGAAAATTAATCACGGAATTGTAAGTATTATCTTGATTTCTGTTGCATTGGCAATAGGATTTTTTGCAATTTATCAAAGTTCAGTTCTTTTTTCGTTAGGATTTGTTGCTGTTATTTTAACAGCTGTCTTAATTTTATCAGTTACATATTGTGCAAAATGCCAGGTGCGGAATAATTGTAATCATTACATTTTCGGAAAAGTATCAGAGTTCTTATCTAAACCTAATCCGGAAGAATATAACTTAACAGATAACCTAATTACAGCTGTTTTTGTTGGTGTTGTAGTAATTTATCCGCAATTCTGGTTGATTGAAAATACCCCATTGTTTGTGGCATATTGGTCTCTTATTGCAATTACGGGGATAGATGTCCTGTTTTTTGTTTGCAATAAATGTAAAAATAAAAAATGTATGCTTTGCAGAAATAAATTGGAGCTTTGATGAAAACACTTGGATTAATTGGCGGAATAGGCCCCGAATCGACGGTTGATTATTACAAAATGCTAATCAAAAAATACCGTGAAGTTAAAGGAGTAAACGAGTATCCTTCATTCCTGATAAACAATATTAATATGACCGAAATGCTGGATTATGTTAAAAATAAAAAAAATGAAGAGCTGGTAAGATTTTTATCGAAAGAAATAAATAAATTAGAAAACGCAGGGGCTGATTTTGCTGCTCTTGCATCCAACACGCCTCATATTGTTTTTGACGAGTTGCAAAAAAATGTAAATATTCCTCTGATAAGTATTGTTGAAGAAACAATAAAATATTGTACAAAAAATGGATTTACAAATACCGGACTTTTCGGTACAATGTTCACTATGGAAGCTGGTTTTTATCAGCAAATCGGTGAAAAATATTCGGTAAAAGTAATAATTCCGGAAGAAAATGAAAGAAAGTTTATTCACGAAATCTATTTCAATGAACTTGTCCCCGGAATAATTAAGGAATCAACTCAAAAAAAACTTGTTGAAATTGTTTATAGTCTTAAAGATAAAAGCGGTATATCAGGACTGATTTTAGGCGGAACTGAGCTTCCTTTGATACTAAAGCAGGAGGATTTTAAGGATATTAAAATTCTTAATACTTCGGAAATACACATCAATTCTATTTTAACACGGATGACAAATAATGAAGCTTTCTGAAAATTGTTATGCCGTTACCGGACTTGGTTTTACTCCGCCATGGTTTGTTAATGCCGGTATAATTACCGGAAAAGATGAAACAATAATTATTGATTCAGGCGGGAATTACAATGCGGCGCAAACTATTTACGGGTATGCTTCTGCGGTATCGCGTACCCAGAAATTTATTGTGATAAATACAGAACCGCATTTCGATCATATTTTGGGAAATTGTTTCTTTGCAGAAAAGCGTATCCCGATTTATGCTCATCCATTAGTTAACCGGACTGAAGAAGATTTTATTTGCCAGAAAAAAGAAATGAACGATTCAATTACCGAAATATTAAGGAAAAATGCTTATGAGGAAGAAGCTTTTTTCAGCAAAACATATTTAAAAAATCCGGATTCCAAATTACAAGAAAATCAGGAGTTTGATTTAGGAAATTCAAAAGTACAGATATTTTTTACTCCGGGGCATACAAAAGCTAATATTTCGGTTTTTCATCCTGCAGAAAAAATACTTTTTACAGGCGATTGCATCGTGAATAATTATTTACCGAATACGGGATCGGGAAATCCAGAGGATATGAAAATTTGGAAAGAATCTCTAAAATTTATTAAATCTCTTAACCCGGAAATAATAGTTCCTGGTCACGGAGATGTTATTAAACAAAATGAAATTGAAATTGCCATAAACAGAATGGGTGAAAAAATTTCAAGCGGAATAAGCTAATTGCAATACCAATATAATATATCCATGATGTAATAGTAAAATATAACTTTAATTTAACTACGAAAATCGTAATTAAATCCTTTTTTACTTTTATGAATGTTTTATAAAAATTTGTATAATTGGATATACCGTAAATGTTTTTTATAATTCATAAAGAGTGAAGAGAAAAATGAAAACTATAATATTTACTTTTATGCTGATTTTCTGTGTTCATTTTGTTAATGCGCAAATGAATGAATTAAATAACAAACATCCATTCGATCAAACATTGGTTTTAAGTGTTGACGGCGGTTTTACGCTTGCTCAAACTGATTACAGAAGTGTAAAGCTTGGATTAATTGGAAAGGGAAGCGCCGAATATTTTCTATCAGTTTATGATAAAAATACTCTTGGTTTTAAACTTAGTGCGGCAGGTTTTAAAATTAATGGTGAAGATGCCCGAAAAATACCTGATAAAATATCGACTGATGTAATTATGTTTGGTGCTGGAATTACTTATACAAATATATTTTACGATAAGCTGATGCCTTATGCTTCTTTAACATTAAATAAATTATGGTTTAGCCCGAAAGACGAAAATGGGAAACGCGCCCCTAATAATGCTAAAAATAAATATTCCAGAGAAGGGATGCTTACGAGTTTAGAAGTTGGTTTAAGATATAGATATGATGATTATTTTACGTTTAACTTTAACACATCACTAAATTATCCGGATAATGATAATATTGATGACTTTTCATCTGGTAAAAGCAAGGATATGTTTTTAAGTGTAGGATTAGGAGCTTCAATAGCACTGTTTGGGAAAGGGGATACTGATAAAGATGGTATACTAAACAGTATAGATAAATGTCCAAACGAGCCTGAAGATTTTGACGGTTTTGAGGATTCGGATGGTTGCCCTGACTTTGACAACGATAATGATGGAATAAAAGATACGCAGGATAAATGTCCAGACAAATCCGAAGATATCGATGGTTTTGAAGATTTAGACGGTTGCCCGGAAGATGATAATGATAAAGACGGAATTTTAGATGCTAATGATAAATGCCCAAACGAACCTGAAGATGTAGACGGATTTGAAGATGAAGATGGATGTCCTGACTTAGATAATGATTATGATGGCATAAAGGATGCAGATGATAAATGCCCTAATGAGCCTGAAACTTTTAATAATTATGAAGATAAAGATGGATGTCCCGACGAAGTTCCGGTTGTAAAAGATACTGTTAAGACTGTTGTAGCTCCCGTTATTCCGGCAGTACCTGCCGTTCAACCCAAACAGGAAAAACCCGTTGCAGAAACAAAGCCTTTACGAAAAGCTCCAGATGAGTTTGTAATACACTCTGCAACAACTTTTAGAATGAACTCAAGTACAATAGAATCTGATGCAAGACCTTATTTAAACAACATTGCAGATACATTAAAAAAATATCCTGGCGAAAGATGGAGAATTGAAGGTCATATTGATAGCAAAACAGCATCCTCTAATGAATCAGGATTATCCGCAAAAATGGCCAAAGCAATTCAGGATTATCTTGTTGGAAGAGGAATTCCGGCATCGAGATTTGTTCTTGCTGATATGCTCGACCGTTTCCCTATTGCCAGCAATACAACTTCTTTTGGAAGAATGAAAAACAGAAGAGTTGTTTTGGTAAGAGTTAAATAGGATTATAAAAATCACTTTAATATAAGATTAAATATCTTATATTATCACAGCGTATTTTTTGAGGTTAATATGAAATTTATGTTGCAAGCAGTTATATATATTACAATAGCAGCTTTCAGTCTGAAGGCTCAGCCTGTAATTGAAATCTGGTACGGAAATCCGCAATATTTTGGATTTAATGGAACTCCGCAAAATCAGATAAATATTTTAGGAAGAGTGACAGGCGCAACATCATTAAGCTATACTTTAAACGGAAGTGATCCTCGTTCTCTTAATATAGGTCCTTATACACCTACAACAGTTAGAAGACTTTATAATACAGGCGATTTTAACATTGAGATTTTTACTAACACTTTAAATGGATACAGCAGAGATGAGTTTTTAGTTGAAGGAGAAAACACTGTAACAGTAACCGCACAAGGAACAGGTGGCCCGGTTAATGAAATTGTCACTTTTTCCTTTACAGACGATTATTCTTTGCCATCTTCATATTCTGTTGATTTTGATACTGTAACAAATATCACAAATATTTTTCAGGTGACTGACGGTAAATGGGAATTAGTGCCTGGTGAAGGTGTAAGAAATTCTTCCGGTGAAACCGGTTATGATAGAGCCCTCATTTTTGGTGATAAAACTTGGGAAAATTACGAGGTAAATGTAAAAGTTAAAATTAATGAAGTATTAGAAAAAATGACTCCTCCTAGTAATGGTGCCTCGCTGATTATGATTCTGCGATGGAACGGACATACAGATAATCCTGATGCTGTTTCCGGATGGGAACCAAAATCTGGTTGGATTCCTACAGGTGCCTTTATTGATTATGTTCCAAGAGAGTACTTTTCTGATAGTTCGTTTAATGAAGGTATATTTGAAGCATTTGCTAACGGAGAAGGTTCTAATCAAACATATATTGATGATTTTACATTAGATACTTGGTATAATTTTAAATCAAGAATTCAGTCGAGACCAGGTGATTCACCAATAATAAAAGCCAAACTATGGAAAGGTGAAACTGAGCCGGACTGGCAGCTTGTTTGCTCGAATCCTGATGGACTGCAAGAACCTCTTTCAGGTGCTGTCCTCTTTGGTGCTCATCATCTTGATGTAACCTTCGGCGATTTTTTTGTTGTTCCGCTTGAGCCTTTACCTGTTGAATTAACTGCATTTACAGGAAAAGTAAGTAATCAGGAAATATTGTTAAACTGGGAGACTTCCTCCGAAGTGAATAATTATATGTTCGAAATTGAGAAAAATGTTTCTGTTTCTGAGAATAAAATATGGAATAATATTGGACAAATTCCGGGTAACGGCAATTCAAACAGCAAAATTGGGTATTCATTTAAAGATAAAAATCCTGTAAAGGGAAAAAACTGTTACAGACTTAAGCAAATTGATGTTGACGGCAGTTTTAAATATTCCGATGAAATAACGATTGAATATTATTCTAATAGAAATTTTGAATTAATGCAGAATTATCCAAATCCGTTTAACCCTGCTACAACAATAAGCTACTTTTTACCGCAAGAAGCAGATGTTAC
>CAYTFZ010000019.1:7818-24727 GCA_964437215.1 uncultured Melioribacteraceae bacterium
TATGGACAAGAGAGTTTTATCCGTTCATTACAATATAATCCTGCAAGTTATTGGAATACATATGACAGTGTTTATGCCAGTGACCCGTTAGACGGAGGTTCATTAAATTATAACGGACACAGCATTATTTTATACGGCGGCAGTTCTGATGAAAGCACATATGGATTCGGAAGGATTCTTCCTTTTTATGAGAATAATGTAAAAGGCGGTATGCGTATATTAAAATTTCTTGATTGGGGAATTGAGCCATATATCTCTACTGGAAATAATAATATGAATAGAAAACCTGTTACAAGTTACCTTTACGTTTGGACAACCGGGCAGGAAAATGCAATTTCCTTTGGTCAGGGAATAATTGATGCAGCTTTGCCGGTTGAATTGCTTTATTTTAACGCTGATACAAGCGGAACTTCAGTATTACTAAATTGGGCAACTGCAACTGAACACGATAACTACTTGTTCTACGTAAAGAGAAAAAATGTGTCAATAAGTGAAGAAAATTGGAGTACTGTTGATACTATTTATGCTGAATCTGGAAGTTCAAGCACAACTAGATATTATACCTCAATTGATAGCCAACTCAATAAAGGAACATATATGTATCATCTTGAACAGATGGATATAAATGGTGATATAACATTTCCTTCAGATACAATTCAAATAGAAGTCGGTGGCTATGTTGATGTGGAAAATGATTTACACTTTCATAACTCATTTCATTTAGAACAGAATTACCCCAATCCTTTTAATCCTGTTACAAATATTCGTTATTCAATACCTTCGGCGCAGTTTGTTAGTCTTAAAGTATTTAATATCCTTGGCGAAGAAGTTGCCTCATTGGTAAATGAAGAAAAATCTGCAGGAATTCACGAGGTGAAATTTAATGCAGCTTCTTTAAATAGCGGGGTTTATATATATAAAATTCAAACTGAAGAGTTTTATTCTGTAAAAAAACTGCTTTTGCTTAAGTAGAAATGAATAAATTTAATCTGTAAAAAAAGTATTAGCATTCATTCATCTTTACAATAAACTGTTTTTATTTTAAACTCTAAAAATTGTATATTTCGGTATGAATATACTGCTTGTATACAAAACAGTTTTTAATCCCATAAATAATAAAACAGGGTTTATATTTACCCTTATTCTGTTTAATAAATGGAGAAGTAATGGCTAAAGTAAAAGGCGGCATAATTGTCGATATAGAAAAGTGCAAAGGCTGCGAGTTATGTAAAGAAGCGTGTCCGCAGGAAACGCTCGAATTATCAAGGCAGCTTAATTCAAAAGGATATCATTATATAGTAAAGATTGAAGATAAATGCACAGGCTGCACTAATTGTGCGTTAGTTTGTCCGGAAGGAGTAATAAAGGTTTACAGAAAAACACTTGATAAAAAAGAGCATATAGCTGATATAAAAAATGTAAATAGCGATATAACAGTAACGGTGAAAGAATGAGTGCATATGAATTGATGAAAGGCAACGAGGCAATGGCAGAAGCTGCAATAAGAGCTGGAGCTGATGCTTATTTTGGATACCCTATCACTCCGCAATCGGAAGTGCTGGAATATTTAAGCAGGGAAGCTAATAAAAGAACAGGGATGATTGTTCTGCAGGCTGAAAGTGAAATTGCCTCAATAAATATGGTTTATGGAGCAGCAGGGACAGGTAAAAAAGTCTGGACGTCTTCATCAGGGCCGGGAATAAGTCTGATGCAGGAAGGAATATCTTATATAGCTTGTGCCGAATTGCCTTGTCTTATTGTAAATGTTATGCGCGGCGGACCAGGACTCGGGACCATCCAGCCATCGCAAGGAGATTATTTGCAGGCAGTTAAAGGGGGAGGACACGGAGATTATAAACTGATTGTACTTGCTCCGGCAACAGTTCAGGAAATGTCTGATTTTGTTAAATTGGGATTTGATCTTGCTTTTAAATGGAAAAATCCGGTTATGATTTTAACAGACGGAGCACTTGGGCAGATGATGGAAAAAGTTAAATTATTCGATCCGCAGCCTCGAACAAATGAAATATTGCCTTGGGCTACAACCGGTAAAAGTGCTAACAGAAAGAAAAATTTAATTACTTCCTTGTATATGCAGCCCGAAGATATGGAAAAAATGAACAGAAAATTGCAAAAAAAGTATGATGATATTACAAGAGAAGAAGTAAGATTCGAAGAAATTAATTGTGAGGATGCTGATATAATACTGACAGCATTCGGTTTAGTTGCCCGGATATGCTCAAAAGCTGCTGATATGGCGCGCAAAAAAGGAATAAAAGTCGGCGTATTCAGACCTGTAACACTGTTTCCGTTTCCTGCGGAAGCATTGAATAGATATGCTCAAAAAACAAAATTATTTATTGATGTAGAGATGAACGCAGGTCAGATGCTCGAAGATGTTAAACTTGCTGTTAACGGAAAAGTAAACGTCGATTTTTATGGAAGAATGGGAGGAATTGTACCTTCTCCCGATGAAATTCTTGAAAAAATAATTCAAATGTCTGGTTTGGAGAATAAATGAACGAGAAAAATTTAATAGAAGAAGAAAATTTATACAATAAAGCCGAAGAAGAAATTATATGTTCTGAAGATAATATAGTTTACAAAAAACCATCTGTTTTAATCGATGTACCAATGCATTATTGTCCAGGATGCGGACATGGTGTTACACACAGATTGATTGCGGAAGTTATTGAAGAAATGGGAATTCAATCGGAAACAATCGGTGTTGCACCGGTTGGGTGCTCTGTATTTGCCTATAATTATCTTGATGTAGATATGACAGGAGCTGCTCACGGCAGAGCAAGCGCTGTTGCTACCGGAATAAAAAGAGTTTTACCCGATAAATATGTCTTTTCTTATCAGGGTGACGGCGATTTAGCAGCAATTGGAACCGGCGAAACAATACATACTTGCAACCGCGGAGAAAATATTCTGATTATTTTTATAAATAACGGTATCTACGGTATGACTGGCGGGCAAATGGCCCCGACAACTCTTGAAGGTATGAAATCGACAACTTCACCAAAGGGAAGAAACAGCAGCACTATGGGAGCACCTTTAAAAATTACTGAAATGGTTGCTCAGCTTCCCGGTGTTTGTTATGCCGCAAGAGTAGCTGTAAATAATCCTAAAAATGTCAGGTTTGCTAAAAAAGCTATTGTAAAAGGATTCGAAAATCAAAAATATAACAAAGGACTTAGTTTTATAGAAGTTGTTTCTAACTGCCCGTCAAATTGGAAAATGACACCTGTAGAATCAAATAAATGGCTGGAAGAAAATATGTTGAAATTTTATGTGTTGGGAGAAATAAAAAATTCAGATAAAGCGGAGACTAAGAAATGATTGAAGAAATGATTATTTCAGGATTTGGCGGTCAGGGTGTTCTTTCAATGGGGCAGATACTATGCTATTCCGGAGTTGTAGAAGGGAAAGAAGTGAGCTGGATGCCATCTTACGGTCCCGAAATGAGGGGCGGAACTGCAAATTGTATAACAATCATAAGCGATCAAAAAATTAGTTCGCCTATTATTTCTAAATTTGATACTGTTATAGCACTAAATCAGCCGTCAGTTGATAAATTTGAAAAAGCTGTTAAACCCGGCGGATTGTTAATATACGAAAAAAGCACTGTGAGTAATCCTCCCAAAAGAAATGATATAACAGTTATCGGAATTGAAGCTGGAAATGAAGCTTCAAAATTGAACAATTTAAAAATTATGAATATGATAATATTGGGTGCTTTTTTAAGCAAAAAGCCTATTATCAGTCTCGAGAATATTATTGCAGGTTTAAGGAAGGTTCTTCCTGAAAGATATCATCATCTTCTTCCGTTAAATGAAACTGCTCTTAAACGCGGTATGGATTTAGTTAAAAATTCATAAAGCTTGCTAACGGAATAATAAAATTAAAAATTGATATATTAAAAATTATTATTTAATTTTTAACTTCAAAAATAAGAGTGTAAAATGGCAAAAAATGAAGGTTCAATTGTTCAAGTTATAGGGCCGGTTGTAGATATAGATTTTGAAGATAATAATCTTCCTAAAATATTAAACGCAATAATTATTCCGCGTACAAGTGTTGAAGGAGAAAAGGAAAATTTAATTGTTGAAGTACAGCAGCACTTGGGCGAAAACAGGGTTCGTACAATTGCTATGGATTCAACAGACGGTCTTGTTAGGGGAATGAAAGCTATAGATACTGGTGAACCTATTTCTATTCCTGTGGGACCTAATACTCTAGGCAGATTAATAAATGTAACAGGTGAGGGAATTGACGGACTTGGCGAGATTAAAACGGAAAAGAAATATCCTATACACAGGCATGCTCCCAGTTTTAAAAACCTTTCAACCTCCCAGGAATTATTTGAAACCGGAATTAAAGTAATTGACCTTATAGAACCTTATTCTAAAGGCGGAAAGACAGGTCTTTTTGGTGGCGCTGGTGTTGGAAAAACTGTTATTATTCAGGAGCTTATTCATAACATTGCCAAGCAGCATGGAGGATATTCAGTTTTTGCCGGTGTAGGAGAAAGAACTCGTGAAGGTAACGATCTTTGGCTTGAGATGAAAGAATCTGGTGTTCTAAGCAAAACTGCTCTTGTATTCGGACAGATGAATGAACCGCCGGGAGCCCGTTTAAGAGTTGGACTTACAGGGTTAACTATTGCCGAATACTTCCGTGACGAAGAAGGAAGGGACGTACTTTTATTTATAGATAATATTTTCCGTTTTACTCAAGCTGGTTCGGAAGTGAGCGCTCTTTTAGGAAGAATGCCTTCTGCAGTTGGATATCAGCCGAATTTAGCTTCGGAAATGGGTGAATTGCAAGAAAGAATTACATCAACAGACAAAGGCTCAATTACTTCTGTTCAGGCAATATACGTTCCTGCAGACGATTTAACCGACCCGGCTCCTGCTACGGCTTTTTCGCATCTGGATGCAACAACGGTATTAAGCCGTCAGATATCGGAACTTGGAATTTATCCCGCTGTAGATCCTCTGGATTCGACATCGCGTATTCTTGAACCTGGTATAGTTGGGGAAGAACATTACAGAGTAGCGCGTCAGGTAAAAGAAATATTGCAGTCATATAAAGATTTACAGGATATAATAAATATTTTGGGTATGGACGAGCTTTCGGATGAAGATAAAACAGTTGTAAGAAGAGCAAGAAGAGTGCAAAGATTCTTCAGTCAGCCATTTCATGTAGCTGAACAATTTACAGGGTTTCCTGGTAAATATGTAAAAATTGAAGATACAATAAGAGGATTTAAGGAAATAATTGAAGGAAAGCACGATGATTTGCCTGAATCTGCCTTTATGTATGTAGGTACAATAGAAGAAGCTATTGAAAAAGCTAAAGGAATGTAAAAAATAAATGAAAGAAATACATTTGGAAATAGTTACTCCGTCCAAAATGGCGTTTAACGGTGAAGTTCTTTCTGTTACAGTTCCTGGATCAAAAGGCAGCTTTCAAATACTTTTTAATCATGCCCCGATAATAAGTTCTCTTGAAATAGGAATTATAAAAATAATTGATGTTGATAGCAAACCTAACTATTATTCCACAAGCGGCGGAACATTAGAAGCAAAAAATAATAATGTTACATTATTAGTTGAGTCTTTGGAATCCCCTGAAGAAATAAGTTTAAAAAGAGCTCAAGAATCGATGCAAAGAGCTAAGGAAAGATTATCTAAAAAAAATGCTGACCTTGATCAGGTACGAGCTGAAAATAGTCTTAAGAGAGCGTTAAACAGGATTAAACTTTATAATAAAATCAAGTAGTAAAAATCAGTTAATATATCCATTCCCGATAATAATTTTTGTATTTAATTCTCCTGAATCTATTATTTTATTTATCTTATCAAGATGATTTGATAAGTAAATCAGTCTTTCGCTTTCACTCTTTAAAATAAGTAAATCCTGCTGTTGCTGCAGAGTAAGGCCAGATTTTTCGGCTATTTTAAATGATTTAAAATTTGATTTATCGAGATTACTAAAAAAGTAATTATCCGGCTGCTTTTCAGTCTTACTTAATAGTTCAGCAAATCTGCTTAAAACTACTTCAAATATTATTTCGGAATCGCGTGATTTATTGTCGAAATAAGGTTCTACTTCCGATTCAAAGTAACCATCCCGATTAATTAAAGAATTAATAGTATTAAATCTTTCGTATCCCTTTACATATATATCCATTTCGCCTTTATTGTATGTACGAATAATTTTTTCAACTTTACAGATACATCCTATTTTTGATATGCGGGAATTTATTACTGAAACAATACCGAAAACTTCACCTGTAGTATAAACCCGGTTAATCATTTTTTTATATCTTTCTTCAAAAATATGAAGAGGATAAATACTTTCAGGAAAAAGTACAAGTTCAAGAGGGAATATGGGAATTAAAGAATTCATAAATAATAATAAAAAATAAAAACTTTAATATCAAATAAAAAAAATCCTCATTTCTGAGGATTTGAATTTATGCTTTGAGATAGTTTTGTTCAACCTGATCCCAATTAATGACCTTAAAGAAATTATCAATATACTCAGGCCTTCTGTTCTGATATTTTAAATAATATGCATGTTCCCATACATCAATTCCCAGAATAGGTGTTCCTTTTACTTCAGCAATATCCATTAAAGGATTATCCTGATTAGGGGTTGATGAAACGGCCAGACCTGATTCGGTTTTAACCAGCCAAGCCCACCCTGATCCAAAACGATTGGCCGCAGCATCAGAAAAAATCTGTTTGAATGACTCAAACGAACCGAATGTTTTATTAATTTCATCAGCTAATTTTCCTTTAGGCAAACCGCCTTTATTTGCTCCCATTACATTCCAGAAGAAAGTATGGTTGTAATGTCCGCCTCCGTTATTACGTACTGCCATTGGATATTTTGATATATTTTTTATGATATCTTCCAGTGACGAGTAAGGTATGCTGGTTACTTCTAATGCAGCATTTAATTTGGCAACATAAGCTGCATGATGTTTTGAATGATGAATTTCCATAGTCTGGGCATCAATATATGGTTCAAGCGCATTATAATTGTATGGCAACGGGGATAATTCAAATTTATTCATTTTCATACTCCTTTTTGTTATATAACTATTTAAATTATTTATCGAATGATCAAATTTATTTGCACCTGCAATTGCTGATGTTGTTATAACTGATAATATGAAATTTCTTCTTTTCATATTTCATTCCTATATAAGTTATTTCTTTTAAATCATAATGTATAATTCAGAGAAAAAGTTCATTTTGAAGCAAATAAAAGATAGCTTGTCCTAATAAAAAGCCAAATATTATAACAAAGAAACACAGAAAAAGTTATTGAGAATTGGAAAGGAAGTAAAAATGGTTACAAAAGAAAGAAAATTAAAACTTAATGATTATGATTGCATTTATCGTGATTGATAAGATTTTTGTAAGGATTATCTACAATAAATTCACCAGCTTCTAAATTACCGGAAAAATTCAGAAAAGATCCTTCCATATTATGCAGAGTTTCAGAATCAATAATCAGATCAAAATTAGAAAAAGGTATAATAGTATCATCAGGATTATTTTTCGAATCGAAACCGAATTTATACTCTATAATTTCTCCTAATGCACCATGTGCATTTATTCTTAAACGGTATTCATTTGAAAGGGAATAAGTATGGTATAAATGTTCAATATATGAAATTGCTTCGGCAGAGAGATTTAATATACTATTACTCATCAGCTTTGTTATCGGAGGATGTAATATTAACACCAGAATTTAACGAAAAAAGGACATTCCAAGCATTGTCAGAAATTCTTTTTATCTCTTGCTTGTTCTCCAGAAAAAAAATCAGATTTTCTGCAAGTTTCTGTGAAGTAATGCTGGAAATGATAATTTCTTTTTTTTCGAAAAAGCTTTTAACTGCAAACTGTAAATCGCGAAAAAAAATATTAGAATTTTTATATAAAGGATATTTCTCCTTCATAAAATTAAAAAATAATTCTTTATTTGAAATTAAATCGTTAAACAAATTTTCTTCATTAATTTTCATCTTAATCACATTGTAAGTATTGATAAAAACATTTTTGACCAATTAACAAGAGGACTGAAATATACACCAAAAATTATAACCGGAATAAGAAGACACAAAATAAAAACAACATTTCCTTTTGAAAAAGAGATTATCGGTGTAGAATCATTTTGGGGTTTCAGATAAAGGTGTTTTAATACTCGGGCATAATAATACAAAGATACTACAGTATTAAGCAACGCAATTACTGCAACAAATATCATTTTTGCATCCAAAAGAGCAATAAAAAGATAAAGTTTACCGATAAAACCTGCAGTAGGAGGTAACCCAGTTAAAGAAACAAGAAATACAGAAAGGCTGAATGCGAGGAAAGGATTGATTAAGCCTAATCCGCTATAATCATTAATATCTTCGGAACCTGAGGTGTTTGCAATGAGCATTATAATGTAGAAAGCTCCCACATTCATAAGTCCATAAACAATTATATATATCAAAATTGCCAGCAAACCTTGATTTGATAGAACTGAAAGTCCGAGCAAAATATAACCTGCGTGCGCAATGCTTGAATATGCCAGCATACGTTTAAGATTTGTCTGCCAAAGCGCTGTTAAATTGCCTAAAGTCATTGTAGCAATTGAGATAATAATTATAAAAGTTTGCCAGTCGAAAACTTGCGATAAATGCCAGAATCCCTTTTCTCCGATAAAAACAACAAATCCTGAACTGATAAATCGAATTAAAAGAGCAAAGCCGGCTGCTTTACTGGCAACTGAAAGAAATGCAGTAATGGAAACAGGCGCTCCTTCGTAAACATCCGGTGTCCAAAAATGAAAAGGAACTGATGATATTTTATATCCGATACCCGCAAAAATCAAAATAAGACACAAAGAAAGAGTAACCGGGTTAACAGGTATGCTTGTAAGTACCTGGTTGATTTCAAGCAAATTTGTTGTTCCTGTAAGTCCGTAAATAATAGAAATGCCAAACAGCATTATACCTGATGAAGAGGCTCCGTAAATTAAGTATTTAAGAGAAGCTTCGCTGTTTCGTTTTTCCAGTTTGGTAAATCCGGCAAGAACGTATGAAGATAACGAAACGATTTCAAGTGAAATATAAATAAGGATGAGATTTACAGAGTTTATCATAAACATCATTCCGATAATCATTCCAAAAATTAAAGCGAAATATTCACCGGAACGTTTAATGTTTTTCTTAATCTCGTTAGAAGATATAGAAAATAAAACAATAAATAACGAAGATGCTAAAACAAAAAACTTGAAGAAAGTTCCAAATGGATCTATTGATAAGAATCCGATAGATTTATTTACTGATGATTCTGGAAAAGCCGAATGAGTAACTCCTATAAGTTCAAACAAAAAGTAACCGGCTGAAAGCAAACCTAAAACAGATATAGCAGAAATTATTTTTTTATTGCTGAATATAAGATCCAAAACAACAATTGCAACAAGAGTTATTGAAACTGCAATTTCCGGTTTAATATATTTTATTGATTCAAAAAATGAAATATAATCCATAATAAATTATAAACCTGCTGTTATAATGTTTGAAGTTTCGGTAATAAAATTGACTAAACTGTTTACTGAGGTATTCATCATACCAAGCATCGCCGAAGGATAAATTCCCAAGAAAATAATAATAATGGAAAGGGGAATAAGCATTATGTATTCTCTGGCAGTAAGATCAGTTAAGGAAGACCATTTATCATTAAGCTGACCAAAGAAAATACGCTGTAATGCCCATAACATATATCCGGCTCCGAAAAGAATTCCTAAAGTAGAAATTATGGCTGTAATGCGGGTTGTATCGTTACTGAATGCACCGATAAATACAAGAGCCTCTGAAATAAATCCGCTCATTCCGGGCAAACCAATAGCTGCAAAAAATGCCACGGTTACAAATCCAGTATAAACAGGCATTTGCGAAGCCAGCCCGCCAAAATCATCAAGTCCGCGGGTGTGGGCTCTGTCGTAAATAACACCGACAATTAAAAACAGCATAGAAGTTATTGTACCATGATTGAACATTTGAAAAATTGCACCGGTAATTCCTGCAGATGAAAGAGACGCCATTCCTAATAGCACATAACCCATATGCGATACAGAGGAATAAGCAATTAGTTTTTTAAAGTCCTTTTGAGCCAGTGCGCAGAAAGCTCCATAAAGAATGTTAATCATTCCGAATAACGCAATATACCACGACAGCTGAATTGTAATTTCCGGGAAAATAGGAAAACTGATTCTTAAAATTCCGTATGTACCCATTTTTAAAAGAACGCCGGCAAGTATAACGCTTATAGGAGTAGGCGCTTCAACGTGTGCATCCGGAAGCCAGGTGTGAAACGGAAACATAGGGATTTTTATTGCAAAACCGACAAACAAGGCAATGTAAGCAGCAAATCTAAGATTATAAGGATTAAGCGGCGAAAGAATTCCGTCGGCTGTATAATTTGATTGGTTCATCATTTCTAAAAGGTTAAAAGTAAACACTTTAGTAGTTCCGATAGTTTCCTGAACGCTGAAATATAATCCAATCATTACTATAAGAATAAAGATACTGCCAAAAAGTGTGTATATAAAAAACTTGATTGCTGCATATTCTTTGCGAGGTCCGCCCCAAATTCCTATAAGGAAGTACATAGGAAGAAGCATAAGTTCCCAGAAAATATAAAAAAGGAACATATCAAGCGAAACAAAAACTCCCATCATTCCGGTATTAAGAAGGAGAAGCATTGCAAAATAACCTTTGATGTGTTTTGCAATTGTCCAAGAGGAAATTGTTGCAATAAGAGAAACAATTGCGGTAAGCAATATCATTGGCATGCTTATTCCGTCAACTCCTAAGAAATAATCTATTTTTAAATTACCGAGCCAGCTGATTCCTGTTAATTGAATCCAGCGAAATTTTTCGAGAAATTGGAAAGAAGACTGCTCAAAAACGCCGCCTGCGCTGTAATCAAAATTCATTGTAAGGAATGCTGCAATAATTAATTGAATAACAGTTACTAACAATGATAATATTTTTACAGCTTCGGGTTTATTTTTAGGAATCAAAAGCAGAAGAATCATTCCTAAAACTGGTAAAAATGTAATCAGTGACAAATATGGAATATTAACCATTATTATATAGCCTCATTTTTCTTTCAATCATTAAACTAAAACGGCCTGAAAAACACAAAAAGAATAATAGCCGAAACAATTACTAAAATTAGGTAAGTCTGAACTTTTCCGGTTTGCAGTCTTCTTAAGCCTATTCCTAAAAACCCGCTTAAAAAAGCAGTGAAATTTACAAAACCGTCAATTATGTATTTATCGAACCAGCTTACAATATTTGAAAAAGATTTAATAACATAGGCTGAACC
Source organism: uncultured Melioribacteraceae bacterium (assembly GCA_964437215.1). Classification (GTDB taxonomy): domain Bacteria; phylum Bacteroidota; class Ignavibacteria; order Ignavibacteriales; family Melioribacteraceae; genus JAAYAN01. The sequence continues at coordinate 19,227 of CAYTFZ010000019.1, forward strand.
GTTAACAATACCGTCAACAATATAAGTATCGAACCAAGCCGATAATCTGGAAACAAGTAAAGTACCTGCAATAAAGGTTTTATCATAAAGTTCGTCGATATACCATTTATTAAGCGAGAATAAGTACAACGGTTTTATTTTTGCAGTTATTGCATCCGGATTGATTTTCTTCCATTGATATGTTACAAAAGCAATAAGAATACCGAGTCCGCCTAAGATTAATGAAAGGAAAAGCGCAGGATAATGCACTGAATGGAGAGTTTCTGTATATTCAACAGAATGTAATATTTTTCCGTGATTTATTTGCTCTTCTGCAGAATTAATCAAAAAGCCGAAACGGGAATTATCAGGAACAACCTGACTCGGGGTCTTAATCCATTCGCCTAAAAACCATCCTTGATCGGGGGAAACCGGATTAGGCGTATAGAATATAAATAAAGATAAAAGACTAAGTACAATTAAAGGGGTTACCATAAATTTGGGAGATTCGTGTGCATGATCAAATTTATGAACGTCCCTGGGATCACCGTGAAAAGTTAAAATTACAAGTCGGAACATATAAAAGGCAGTCATCAAAGCTACAGTAAAAGCCGCTATAGGAATAAGCCAATGACCTGTAAGTTTTCCAAAAGCTAAAGTGCCGGCAAGAATACCATCCTTGCTAAGGAATCCTGAAGTTAAGGGTACACCGGAAATTGCTAATGTAGATATTAAAAAAGTAATATATGTAAGCGGCATTTTCTTTCTCAAGCCGCCCATTTTTTGAATATCTTGTTCGTGATGCATTGAATGAATTACAGAACCGGAACCTAAGAACAGACAGGCTTTAAAAAATGCGTGAGTTACAAGATGAAAAAACGCAAACGCGTATGCTCCTACGCCAACTGCCATAATCATATACCCGAGCTGACTGACAGTTGAATAAGCCAGAACTTTTTTAATATCGTTTTGAGTAAGGGCAATAGTAGCCGCAATAAATGAAGTAACTGCACCAATTATAGCAATAACAAGCATTGCATCTGCAGTAAGCATTACAAATATTCTTACTGAAAGATAAACACCAGCAGCAACCATTGTAGCTGCGTGAATTAAGGCGCTTACAGGAGTAGGACCTTCCATAGCATCGGGCAGCCATACGTGAAGAGGAAATTGAGCTGATTTTCCCACAGCTCCCATAAATACAAGTATTCCGGTTATAGTCATCCAGAAATTACTGTTAAAAGGAATTTTCCCGGAAGACATCTGTGTAAAAATATCGTTTAAATTAAAAGTATGATATGTGAAGAATAAAATCAGAATACCGGCAAACATTCCTATATCGCCAATTCTGTTAACTATGAAAGCTTTTTTTGAGGCATCGGAAGCGGATTTCTTTTCGAACCAGAAACCGATAAGAAGGTACGAAGACAATCCGACAAGTTCCCAAAAAATGTACATTCCCAAAATATTATCGGTAAAAACAATGCCTAACATCGAAAATGTAAATATACCCAGATAAGCAAAGTATCTGTTATAACGCTTATCGCCTTTCATATATTCAACAGAAAATATGTGAACAAGAAAACTGATAAGTGTAACAACAAAAGTCATTATTACTGTTATATTATCAATCTTTATTCCTAATTTGATATTCAAATCGCCCCATTTAGGAAGAATACCGAAATTTATCCAGCTGAAAGAGAATAAAATATCTTTTTCAACAAAAGCACTTATTTTAGCATAAAGCAAAAAGACAGAAAGAATAAGTGTAATACTTGATATAAAAATTTCAAAAGTGAATGCCTTTTTTAATTTACCGCCGCTTAATACAGTAAAAGTAAATCCTATAAGCGGAAGAAATAAAACAGCAAGAGTAATATTTATAAGTAAGCTTTCGTTCATATTCTATTCTTTAAGATTATCAATTTCATCAACATTTATATTAGCAAAGGTTTTGTAAAGATTAAGCACAATAGCAAGCGCAATGGCAGCTTCGGCAGCGGCCAGAATTATTACAAAAAGTCCGTATATCTGTCCATCAAGACCAAAATTACCATATCTCGAAAAAGCAACAAAATTTATATTGGATGCATTTAAAATAAGTTCTATTCCCATCAATACCATAATTGCATTTTTACGCGAAACTATGGCATAAATTCCAGCGGAGAATAATGCAGCGCTAACAAAAAGAAAATGATTTAATCCTACTTCCAAAAGATTACCTCGTAGTTTATTCTTCTTTGCGGGCAATAGTTGCTGCCCCGATTAAAGCAATTAATAAAAGAATTCCTAATAATTCAAAAACCAAAACATATTTTGTAATAAGTAATTCGCCTATACCAAATAAAGTTGTTTCTGGAATCTGGGAATTTGTTTCTTTCCAATTTGTTCCAAGCAATACAGAAAATAATATTGCTGATAAAACAGAAACGCTGATTAATGAAACAGCTATGTTGCGGTTTCCGGTTTTAATTTCAATATTTACTATTTTATTTGTAAGCATAACTCCAAAAAGAATTAAAACAAGAATGCCTCCAACATAAACCATAATTTGAACTACAGCTAAAAAATCTGCGCCAAGAAGAGCATAAATACCGGAAACACCGAATAAGGTAAGCATAAGAGAAAATGCCGAATATATTATATTGCGCGCAGTAACTACAATTAATGCCGAGCCGATTGTGATAAATGCAAAAAGATAAAATATTATATCAAACATCTGCATATTACTTCGATTCCTTTTCGTTTTTATCTTGTTTTTTATCGGATGCAGAAGCTGCCGCCTGTTTCATTTTAGCAGCTTCTTTTTCGGCATTGAATTTTTCAAGATTAATTTTCTTTTCGTCAGCTTCTTCTTTTGTTAGGGCAGAAAACCTGTAAACTAAATTATTTCGTTCAAATTCGGAATATTCATAAATATCTGTCATCTTAATGCATTCAGTAGGGCAAGGATATACACATAGCGAACAGAAACAGCATTTTGCAATATCAATATCGAATTTTGTTACCCACAATGCTTTTTTCTTGTCGTTGGATGTTTTTCCGAGATCTTCACCTGGAACAGATTTAACTGTTTCAATTTCGATACAGCTTACAGGACAAGCCCGTGCGCATTGATCGCAGCCAATGCAATCATCAATATTAACATAAAGTCTGTTTCGCGATCTCTCGGGAAGAGGAATTTTAACTTCGGGATACTGAATTGTAACAGAAGGAGTGAATAAATGTTTGAATGTTATTTTCATTCCAACAATTACTGTATAAAGTCCTTCCCAAGTATTTTTAAGATATTGTCTCATCAAATTATAATAAAGATATTATTCCAATAATAATTAAATTAATAAAAGCATAAGGTATAAGATATTTCCAGCAGACTGTCATTAGCTGATCAACACGTAGACGGGGAAGCGTCCAGCGCAGCCACATCTGAACAAAAACAAAAAACAGCCCTTTAATCATAAACCAGAAAAACTGTTCAAAAGGAATAAGCAACGGGAAATTTAACGTGTTTCCTAAATAACCGAATGGGGATTGATATCCTCCGAAAAATACTGTTGCAATAATTGCCGATACAGCAAACATATTTGCATATTCCGCCAGGAAGAACATTGCGAATTTCATTCCCGAATACTCGGTATGAAAACCGGATACTAATTCCGATTCAGCTTCAGGTATATCAAAAGGCACTCTGTTTACTTCGGCAAGCGTACTGATATATAAAATAATAAAACCTATTATCATAAAAGGCATAAGAACAATCTGCAATAATCCATCCGCTGCACCGCCGAAAATATTCCAATTCCAAAAATACGCAGTCTGCATTTCGCTTATAGTGTTAAGACTCAAAGTTCCGGTGAGCATCACAATACTTAAAATAACCAGTGCTGTCGGTATTTCGTAGCTTATAATTTGAGCAGCCGAACGCATTGCTCCGAGAAGAGAATACTTATTGTTGGAAGCCCATCCGCCCATTAAAATACCTGCAACCACAAGACTCGAAATTGCAAGGATAAAGAAAATTCCTACTTCGGCATTTGTGCCTATAAACATCCCCGAAAACGGAATTGCTGCAAAAGCTGCATAACTGCCGGCAAATACTAATAAAGGCGAAAGGTTAAACAATTTTTTATCTGCTTCGGAATTTATTATATCTTCTTTCTGAATAAGTTTAAGAATATCTGCCAAAGTCTGAAAAAGTCCTCTGTATCCTGTCCTATTGGGTCCTATTCTATCCTGCATAAATGCCGAGACTTTTCTTTCGGCTAATACAGCGGCAAGTGCATAAGGCAAAATCACAACAAACAGAGGCAGTGCAGCTATCAAAATCATAACGCTTGCTTGAGCTAAAAACTGATTACCTGTTACGGAAAATAATATATCAACCAAATATTCGTACATTATCTGTCAACTTCTCCTAAAACTATATCTACACTTCCTAAAATCGCAATAATATCGGCAACAAAATGTCCTTTGCACAATTCGCCAAGAATTTCGAGCGTAACAAAAGAGGGAGCACGCACTTTAACCCGGAAAGGATTTAATCCTCCGTCGCTTATAATAAAGTAACCCAGCTCGCCCCGCGGATTTTCCACACGGCTGTAAATTGTTCCAACAGGCGGTTTTATTCGTTTAGGAATTGCTTCCTGAATATTGCCCTCTGGAATTGAAGCTATTGCTTGTTCAATTATTTTTAAACTTTCTTCCATTTCTCGTATTCTTACGAAATATCTGTCCCAGCAATCACCTGCAGTACCCATCAAACCAGTACCGAAAGGTATTTCGAAATCAAATTTATCGTAAACAGAATAAGGATCGTCGCGGCGCAAATCGTATGCAATTCCGCTTGCGCGAAGATTGGGACCGGATACACCGAAATTAATAGCAGTTTCAACAGGAAGAACTCCGATATTCGCAGTTCTTTCAATAAATATTTTATTGTATGTTAGAAGATTATTAAACTCAACTATTTTTGGTTTGAAGTATGTAATAAAGTCGGAAGTTAACCTTAAAAAATCGGGATGAAGATCGTGTGATAAACCGCCGACCCAGATATAGTTATAAAGCAAACGGGCGCCGCAGGTCATTTCAAATAACGAAAGAATTTTTTCGCGGTCGCGGAAAGCGTACAAGAAAGGAGTAAAAGCCCCTATGTCAACTCCGTAAGTTCCCAATGCAACCAGGTGCGAAGCAATACGCTGAAGTTCACCCATTATAACACGAATGTAGTCAACTCTTTCAGGTACCTTAATTCCCATTAATCTTTCTACAGCTACAGCATAACCGAAATTATTATACATCGAAGCAAGATAATCCATACGGTCGGTATATGGAACGATCTGAGGATAAGTAAGAGCTTCACAATGCTTTTCGAAGCATCTGTGAAGATAACCCAGGTGAGGGCGTACATTTTTTACTATTTCTCCCTCAAGTTCCACTTCAAGCCTCAAAACTCCGTGTGTTGACGGATGCTGAGGTCCCATATTAAGTATCATTTCTTCGGTTTTAAGCATAATAGTATTTAG
>CAYTFZ010000019.1:24827-33568 GCA_964437215.1 uncultured Melioribacteraceae bacterium
TCAATAAGGGACTTTCATTCCTTGATAAAATTCCGGAACAAGATAATCCTTGCGAAGCGGATAACCTTCCCAATCATCAGGAAGAAGAATTCTGCGCAAGTCAGGATGATCAATAAATTTAATTCCAAACATATCATAAGCTTCGCGTTCGTGCCAGTCGGCGCATTTCCAAACACTTTCAACAGAATATGTTTCCGGATTATCGCGAGGTACAGAGATTTTCAACGTAATTTTATGGCGAAGTTTTATTGAATTCAAGCTGTAATAAATGCTTAATGTTCCGCCGTTTATTGTTTCAATATCTCTTTCATCTTTAACTTTTTCACCGTTTGCGTCGTCAACCGCACTTAAACACATAAGCGAATCGAAAGATAAAGATTTATCATAATATAAAAAAATACAGATCTCTTTTATTTTTAAAGGATTTACAGATACTATCGCATCAAGTGGCTGAGCGGGTTTAAGCTCTAAAATATCTTCGCCGAATTTGCTTTTAAGCATTTCAAAAATTTCTTCAGGAGTTTTCATAATGTCTTTTTAACCAAAGATTCATTTCTTATTTTATCCTGCAGTTTCAGTAATCCTTCTAAAAGTGCTTCAGGGCGCGGAGGGCATCCGGGAACGTAAACATCAACAGGGATTACTCTGTCAATTCCTTTAAGAACATGGTACCCGTGTTCCCAATAAGGACCGCCGCAATTTGAACAGCTTCCCATAGAAATAATATATTTAGGATCGGGCATCTGTTCGTATATTCTTTTAATTCTTGTAGCCATTTTAAGCGTAACTGTTCCGGAAATAATAATTATGTCAGCCTGACGAGGCGAAGGACGAGGAATAACACCGAATCGGTCAAAATCGTAATGCGATGCAGATGTTGCCATCATTTCAATTGCACAGCATGCAAGACCGAAACTTAACTGCCAAAGCGAAGAAAGCCTTGCCCAGTTAAAAATGTCTTCAGCTGTAGCAATAACAATATTGCTGTCCGAAAATTCTTTATCTAATAATCCCATTATAAACAGTTATTAAGTAGTAAATAAAATTTAATTATTTTCTTTTATAATTATAGGTGGAGAAATTTTTGGACGTTCCCAGTTAAGATCTCCTTTTTTCCATTCGTAAGCCATCCCAATACCTAAAAGTATGAGGAAAATTGCTCCTACAGAAAAACCGAATACTCCGTAAGTTTTATAAATAAGAGCCCAAGGGAAAAGGAGAACAACTTCAACATCGAAAATTAAAAAAATAAGCGCAATAACAAAAAATCTGATGTTGAATTTAACCCAAGGAGTTCCTTCGGCATTTTCTCCGCATTCGTAAACTTTCAGTTTCTCGGTTGTAGGTCTTTTAGGTCTTATCAGTTTTGCAGCAAATACAGATATTACAACAAAAACTAATGATAAAACAATAAATACAAATATTTTTCCAAACTCTGTTAGCATATACTTCTAAAATTTTGACGGAAACATAATAATAAGTACTTATTAAAGTCAAACCGCATAAATAAGTATCGATTTCTTAGTGTAAAAAGAACACTAAGACGGCATTAGAAGAATATCATAAAATATCCATTTATATTTAATAAAAGTTTATTAAAATTGCATATTCAAAAAAGAGGGAAAAGAATTTATGTTATTCAAAAAGTTTTTAACATTTTATTTTATAGGAATGAGCTTTGCTCAGATTGATTCATCTTTTAGTATAAAAATTGAAACCGATAGTATAATAACTGATCCGGTAATAAATCCATACAAACCAAAACCAAAAATTATTTTTGAAAACAGCACTATTAATGCAGTTTACAAGTTAAACGAAGGAGGCTATGAAAGAATAGAGCATTCTTTTGTTGATATTACAGTTAAAAGTAAACAACTGGATGTTGTTAAGTACTATGTTGATGCCTGCTCGCAAAGACCTGCTGCTGACTCGGCGTTTATGATTTACGACGGTGATGAGAAAAAAACTGTTAGAGTGTTGTTTAATTCTACCGGTCGCGAAGGTATTATCGATTACACAATATATCCAAATTTTCCTGTTATAAGAATTGATTATATAAAATACGATTATGGAAGTTGGGCAAATATTGTTGACCGTGTTTCTTTGGGTTACAGAAAGCCTTATCTATTCGGACAGGAAGATTACATAAGAGATTTGCAGTATAATCCACAAAGTTTTTGGAATACATACGACGAACCTTATATTAATACAGATCCGGCTGACGGCGGTTCGCTGAATTATAACGGATATTGTATAATGGCTTATGGCGACACCACATTATTCCCGGTAGTGTTTGGAAGAGTAATTCCGTTTTTTGTACAAAATGAAAAGGGCGGAATAAAAATACTAAAACTGCTTGATGACGGGTTCGAGCCATATCCCTCAACCGGCAACAATACTGCTAATAGAAAACAATTTACAAGCTATATTTATTTAGTTGATATAGGAGCTATAAACGCAATTGAAACTGGAAAAAATATAGTTGATAATCATCTTAAATATGATGCGCCATTTAATACGGAATTGGTTGATGTTAAAAAAACTCAAGAAAATAATAACCCGGACAATTTTTCACTTGAACAAAATTACCCGAATCCGTTTAATCCGAGTACAATGATTAAATATTCAATTCCTGTTACTTTGTCACCCGTAACTGTGTCACTAAAAGTTTTCAACCTCCTCGGTCAGGAAGTAGCAACCCTTGTAAACCAGCAGCAGCCAGCAGGAAATTACGAAGTGAAGTTCGATGCATCAAACCTGCCTGCCGGCAGGCACGGTCTCGCATCAGGTGTATATATTTATAGGATTCAAGCCGGTGAATTTACTGCCTCGAAGAAACTGATGATTCTCAAGTAATTACTTCAAAATATTATTTGTATCCATGGATTTATCTTATTAACCGGAAATAAATAAAATTTAATTGAAGGTAAAAAACAAGAATTATAATAACCTGAGTTAGATATAAAAAAAAACGGTCTCTTAATTTCTTGCAGCCTTTTATTAAATATAGTTATTTGGTTATATATTTTAATACAAGAGTAATAAAAAGAGTAAGAGTAAGTTTCAAGAGCCTGCCTGCCAGTCAAAAGCCTGGTTTTTAAATCGGTAGGCAGGTAAGAAAAGGCAAAAACCTGAAATATGCGTAGTGTCCAACGTTTGTTCCCTCTTGAGAGAGCCTGTCCCGATGGTTTATATCGGGAGGATTAAGGGGTGTGTTAAAACCAAAATTATATTGAGAAATTCAGTTGTGTCAGGTGTTGCGACTTTGATCCGTTTTTAATTCTGTTCGCAGCTAACAAAAAAGCGGGAAAGACGAGAATATGATTAAGATTAAGAAAAAACTAAAGACCTAAACCCCTGATTTTACTTAAAACTTATAACTGAGAACTTAGAACCGTATCCCCGTTTACCAGCTTCCTTTTTTCATAAAAGAGAAAACATAGTTTGTTATAAGATTAAGCTCGTAAATTACTTGAAGTCCTAACATTTCCGGAAAATTAAAATTATAACTGAACCTTTTTTGGATTACAGAGCATAGCAGAATATCAGCTGAAAATTTAAGTGCTGGAAGTACAAGCGCTAAAGGATAAAAAAGCGCGGCACATAAAAAAATAAAGGCACTTAAATTTAATAAATGCCATAAACCAAGAATTATTTTATGCTTTAATAAATAGTAATTTGATGTTGAAGTATGTCTTGCTTTCTGATTAAAATAATCCTTAAAGGTTGATTTTGTCTCCGAAAAAACCATCGATCCTTTTTCGGCAAAACATCCTATACGGGCGCCCGCTTTTACAGCTTCGCGGATAAAAAGATCATCATCGCCGCTAAGTGTATCGGTTGTGTTTTTATAACCGTTAATTTTATTGTAAAGCGACTTTGTATATCCAAAACTCCGTGCGGCGGCAGAATAGGGAAGATTTGCATTGCACAAAGCAAAAGTTAAAATGCTGCTTCTCAGGTTTTCAAAACGTGCAATTTTATTTACAAAAGAATTCCCTTCTAAAAAAGGAGCTGCTCCGAATACGGCATCATAACCTTGCGAAAATTTACAGGCAAAAGATTTAATCCAATTTGGTTCGGGACGGCAATCGGCATCTGTAATAAGAATATATTCAAACTTCGCAATTGCCGCTCCTGCTTCCAGAGCGCCTTTCTTGCCGGGGAGCTTTTTCTCTTTTGCCGAAACCACTTTAATATTGCTTCTGTTTTTTATTTGAGCGGTCAGCCATTCAAGCGAGCCGTCATCCGAATTATCATCCGAAATAATAATTTCGTATTTGTCTTCAGGATAATCCAGCCTGCCGAGCGAATCAAGTAATCCCTGCAGGTTTTTAATTTCGTTTTTAGCAGCTACGACTATCGAAAAACCAGGATTATTTACATTACAGCCGCACTTTTTATCTTCTTTAATAAGAAAGAAAAAAAGAAAAAGATTTACTGAAATTATTACAAGAGCTGTTAAAAAAATGAGTATCATAACTGAAAATTACAAATAAATTTAATATTTCTCGATTTTTATCTTCCGGCAGATGAATATTTATCCTTGAATAAAACAGCTAATCCGATTAGATTTGTTTTTCAAAAATACTCTCGAATTATTGAAATCTGATATCATCAAAATATTCTTGCTTTTCATCATTATTCCGGTCATCGAACTGAATGCGCAGATCGGGGCAGTCCGGAAGTCGGTGTGTGATACTTTCCTTGTCAGCCTGAACAATTCATACAAAATATCGGAGTTCACAATTATCCAAAATTCTGAAATTGTAAAACTTAACAGCAATATTTTGGGAAAACCGGATTATTCAATTGATTATTCATCCGGCATAATGAAAATATCAGATTCGTTAAAAATCTCGCTTTTGGATACAATTTCTGTCTGTTATTTAGCTTATAACCTTAATTTAAGAAAAGAATACAGAAACCGGCAGCTTGTAATTCAATATGACGATTATTTTAAAGATACCCTTTCTGTAAGCAAAACAGTAAATCAGCCTATAAATTCCGAAACTGTATTCGGTCCGGGAATTCAGAAAAGCGGATCGATTATACGCGGATTTACAGTGGGAAATACAAAAGATATGACGGTAAATTCCGGACTCCGGTTACAGATGTCGGGCAAACTTACTGATGATATTGAAATTGTTGCAGCATTGACGGATGAAAACACGCCAATCCAGCCCGAAGGAAACACCGAAAGACTTGATGAACTTGATAAAGTTTTTATTGAGGTGAGGCACCCGAATGTAACAGGAACTTTTGGCGATTTCGATTACAAAGGCGGTTCGGGAGAATTCGGCAAAATTGACAGAAAGCTGCAGGGATTAAAAGGAGAATTTTTTTATTACGGACAAAATGCGGCAGTTGCATTTGCTTCTTCGAAAGGGAAATTTACTGTAAATAAATTTAACGGCACTGATGGAAATCAAGGTCCTTACCGACTTTATGGTGAGAATAACGAAAGGAACATTATTGTAATTGCAGGGAGCGAAAAGGTCTTTTTGAACGGGGAAGAATTGCGGCGCGGAGAAGGTAACGATTACACAATTGAATATTCGAACGCCGAAATTATTTTTACTCCAAAGCGGATGATTACCTCGGCTTCGCGTATAAGTGTTGACTTTGAATATTCCGATAGAAAATTTACGAGAGATTTTTTCGGAGCAAACTTAAATACTTCGATGCTCGATGATAAACTCACTTTTAAAGTAAATTATTACAGAGAAGGCGACGATGAAAAAAGTCCTATAGATCTTTCGCTTACAGAAGATGATATTAAAATTCTAGAAAAAGCGGGAGATAACCCCGAACTTGCATTTGTAAGCGGAGCCGAACTTGCTCCTTTGGATACGGTTACAGGAAGAAGAAAAGGCATTTACACAAAAATTGATACAGTAATTAATAATTCAGCATATACTTATTATGCTTACAAGCCCGGTGAAATTACTTCGGAATATATTGTTGTGTTCAGTTATACCGGTCTTGGAAAAGGAGATTACAGAAAGGAAAGTCTGGGCAATTATAAATTTGCCGGCATTGGCGGAGGAAGTTATATGCCGATAAGAACTTTGCCGCTGCCTCAGCTAAAGCAAACCGCTAACATTGCAGCGGGATTAGAAATAATGGAAGGATTGAAATTAGATATTGAAATGGCTGGAAGCTCATTCGATAAAAACAGGTTATCTTCGGCGGATGATAAAGATAATAACGGATATGCCCGCAATATTTCAATTAATCTCAGTCCTAAAGATATTGGAGCGGGTAAATTAGGATTTAATTTACGCGACCGTTTTGTTGAAGAACGATTTTCTTCTGCGGACAGATTTAATAATGTTGAATTCGAAAGAGACTATAACACTTCGGGAAGCGGCAGCGGAAATGAAATTCTTCGGGAAGCGGGAGTAAAATATCTTCCGTTCGACTCGGTATTAGTAAATGGAAATTATGGCTTTTATAAAAAAGGCAGCAGTTTCAGATCGGATAGATATACGGTTAATTCCGAAATGAAAAGATTGGGCTTTGATGCGAAATACTCCTTGGATTATGTAAAAAGCAAAAGCAGTTTTATGAATTCGAAGTGGGCAAAGCAGGAAGCCGAATTGAGTTACGACTGGAGCGGATTATTCCCTGGAGTAAATTATTACTTTGAAGATAAAAGAGACAGAGCGAACAACAACTGGGCATTAACAGACGGGAGTTTAAAATATACCGAGATAACTCCCTTTATCCGTTCCGAAAATTTCGGCGGAATTGCATTTGAGCTGAAATACTCGATGCGTCAGGAATTTTTTCCGTTCGAAGGAATTATGGAAAAAGAATCGGATGCCGAAACAAAAAGCCTTACGATGGATTACCCGGGAAATAGAAATTTCAGTACGTCCTTAGATATGGCATTCCGGAAAAAAAATGTGACCGATAAATTTAAGCTGCTCGGTTATTCCGATAACGAAACAATACTTGTCCGCTCGCGCTCGCGCGCAAATGCTTTTGATAACTTTGCTTATGGAGATTTTTTCTACGAAGTATCCACTCAAAAAACCGCCCGGCTCGAAAAAGTTTTCCTGCGGGTTGAAGAAGGTACGGGAAATTACATATATCTTGGCGACCTGAATAATAACGGTCTGCCCGACGAAAATGAATTTGAGCAGACAATTTACGAAGGGGATTATATTTTAACAGTTCTGCCGACTGATGAGTTATATCCTGTTATCGATCTAAAAATGAATACGCGGTTTCAGCTTGAATTTTCTAAGTTATTCGGAAAATTTTCTCCGATGCAAAAATATCTTGGACCGCTGACAACGGAAACTCTTTGGAGAATTGAAGAAAACAGCAAAGAACCCAAAATAAGCAAAATATATCTGCTAAACTTTTCTTCATTTCTTAACGAAACAACTACAATCCGCGGATCAAATCTTTTTCAGCAGGATGTTTTTTTATTCAAAAATGAAAGAGATTTTTCGGCGCGTTTAAGATTTATTGAAAGAAGAAATATGAACGTTTACAGTGCCGGTCTGGAAAAAGGGTATTTCAGAGAGCAGGGATTAAAAATTCAGACGAAATTAATTAATGAAATATCTAATCAAAGTGAATATATACGGCAGACTGATAAAGTAAATGCACCGCTGTCATCGGGAAGAGCGCGGCTTGTAAGTAATGAGGAAATAAACACGGACTTTTCGTACAGACCATTTAAAATAGTTGAAATAGGCTTTAAGTTTATTGTTGGAAAAACCGAGGACAAGTTCCCCGAAAAACCGACTGAAATAAATACAAATTCGCAGATTGTGAGGGTGAATATCAGCTTTGCCGGCAGCGGAAGGCTTCGTGTTGAAGGAGAACGGCACGAATTGAATGCAAGCACAAAAGCAAATTACATTCCGTTTGAAGTTACAAAAGGAAACCAGCTCGGGAAAAATTACGTATGGCGTTTAATGTTCGATTACCGCATTGCCGAAAATCTTCAAACAAGCGTTAACTATAACGGAAGACTTTTAGGACAAAGCAGCGTAATTCATATAATGAAAGCCGAAGTAAGAGCATTCTTTTAAGATGGAGATAAAATGGAAGTTGTATCGTATATGATTGAAGCACACATAATTAAAATAACCGGTAATGAAATTAATTTTCTGCTTCTTAAACGAAGCGAAAAAGAAATATACCCCGGAATATGGCAAATGGTAACCGGTAAAAAAAAACCGGATGAAAAAGCATATAACACAGCTTTAAGAGAAATATTCGAGGAAACAGGATTGAAGCCGATTAGGTTTTACACAGCGCCTAAAGTTAATTCTTTTTACAACGAAAAGACCGATACTATTTGTATGATTCCTGTATTTTTAGCAGAAGTTGATAAGCATTGCGAAGTAATAATATCGGACGAACATTCGGAATACAAGTGGGTTAATAAAGAAGATGCAAAAAAGCTGCTTGCCTGGCCGGGGCAGAGAGAAACCGTGGATATTATTTACGAGTATTTCACCAATGAAAGAAGTCTGCTGAATTTTACAAGGATTGGTAAATGGTAAAAGGTGCAAGATGAAGGGTTTTCAATACTCTAGTTCTTACTCCTAATCATACTCTTACTCGTGAATTTTTAATTTTGCCTGTCCCGTCTCTTTTTTGGAAAATTTTGAATGCTTAGTTTTGAATGAAAAAAAAACGGAAAACGAAGACCACAAACCGCCATGCCTACCTCGTCAAAGTCAGTCAGAGCCTGATAAACCGGGTAAACCGGC
>CAYTFZ010000020.1:0-29450 GCA_964437215.1 uncultured Melioribacteraceae bacterium
TTCAAAAGTCTATGTAGGTGAATATGCGGCGCACGAAAACGACAGAAAAAACACTCTGCGTACAGCGCTTGCGGAAGCTGCAATGTTAACTGGCTTTGAAAGAAACGGCGATATTGTAGAATTTGCATCCTACGCTCCCCTGCTTTCACGAAGAGGACATACACAATGGCATCCTGATATGATTTATTTCGACAGCGTTAACACATATCTTTCTGCAAATTATTATGTTCAAAAACTTTTTGGCGAAAACAGCGGCGACCAGTTAATCGAATCGCAAATTACTTTCCCGGAAAAAACAAAACTTGCAGTTTCTGTTGTCCGCAATTCTAAAACAAAAGATTTGATAATAAAAATTGTAAACGGAGAGGACAAATCTTTTGAAATCAGTTTAGTTTTGGAAGGATTGAAATCGAAGAAAAATGTTAAAGCAGTTAAAACTTTGCTCACAGGTACAAGTGCTGATTCTGTTAACGAAGACGGCGTTGAACCCGTTATAAAACCTGTTGTATCAGAAATATCAGTCTCGGAAGAATTTACAGTAAACTTGCCGGCTAATTCTTTAACCGTGTATCGAATAAATGAAAAATAATCTATTAATAAATTAATAAGGAATTATTATGAAAAGTAAAAGGTTGTATCCGAAAGTTTTTCTAATTGGTTATTGGTTTTTATTTCTTACGGCATTTATTTTCAGTCAGCCGGCAAGCGTTCCCGAAGTTATTTCTCCGGAAGTGAACAAAGACAACACAGTAATTTTCAGGTTTTATGCGCCTACAGCAAACGAAGTAAAGCTTGATGCACAGTTTCTTAAAAGTCCTGTTTTAATGGAAAAAAATACTGATGGAGTTTTCAGCGTTAAAGTTGGTCCGGTTTCTCCGGATATGTATCCTTATTGCTTTAAAGTTGATGGAATAAATGTAGCAGATCCAAAAAACACTGCAATTTTCCCGAATGAAGGTTTTCAATATAGCTTAGTTGAAATTACAGGCGATAAACCGCTTGTTCATACAATTAAAGATGTTCCGCACGGAACAGTTTCATATCACTATTATAATAATCCCGAACTTGGAATCCGTCCGGTTGTAATTTATACTCCGCCCGGATATGAAAAAAATGTTAATAAAGATTATCCTGTTTTGTATCTTCTTCACGGAACAACTGATGTTGAAGAAACCTGGACTAAAGTTGGTAGAGCCAACATAATTCTTGATAATTTGATAAATGAAGGCAAAGCTGAACCGATGATTATTGTTATGCCTTATGGAAGAGCTTTTCCCGTAATCAGTAAATCTTCGGGCAGTTTAAGAAATTGGGATAATCTTCAAGAATTTAAAAAAGATTTCTTCAATAATCTTATGCCTTTTGTCGAAGGAAATTACAGAGTTAAAAAAGATAATAACAGCCGCGCAATTGCCGGATTTTCGGGCGGCGGCGGAACTTCGCTATATTTTGGATTAAACAATCCTGATTATTTCAGATGGGTTGTAGGTTTTGCTCCAGGAATGAAAACCGATGAATTTGAAAGAAACAACGAAGTAATATTTAACAACCCTGAACAAGCAAATAAACATCTTAAATTATTCTGGATGGGAGTTGGCAAAGATGACTTCGTATATACGATACTAAAAGATTATTACAAAATATTGGATGAGAAGAATATTAAATACGAAAGTTTTCTATCGGATGGCGGCCATACGTGGATGAACTGTAAGCTCTTTTTATCAATTATTGCTCAAAAACTTTTCAAATAGATTTAATGAAAATGTCAACATTTTTTCTTGAAATTAAAAATGTTCGCGAATGGAGCTTTTATGCAAAAGAATTTTAGTATTATATTCTCGATTATAACTGTATTTAGTGCCTTCGTTTTATATGCGCAAAACCCGGAAATCGGGAAAAAACCAAGATATTGTAATCCTTTGCCGATGATAATTGGTCCGGGCGGTAATGCAGCAGGTGATGTAACCGTAATTAAGGAGGAAGGTAAATACTATATGTTTTGTACCGGCGGCGGCGCTTGGATATCTGATGATATGGTTAACTGGACTTTCCAGCGTGTTGAAAACGTTCCGGTTGCTCCACACGTGGTAAAATACAATGGTAGTTTTTATATGTGCGGAAATGATGGCCCATTGTTCAAATCAGATAATCCGCTTGGGCCTTATACAAGTCTTGGTGAATGGAAGAATACACCGGATGTTGCCGGAGGCTGGAACGAACCTTTCGATATGGATATTTTTATTGATGATGATAACACCCCGTATTTATACTATCCGGGACGCGGAGTAAGCGGTATTTATGCTGTTCAGCTTGATCCGAATGATCTTACAAAATTTGCAGGCAAAGTAAAACATCTGTTTAAATTTGATAGTAATCATATTTGGGAGCGATATGGCGAAATGAATGAATACACAGATGTTGCCTGGATTGAAGGACCCTGGATGCAAAAATATAACGGGACTTACTATCTGCAATATTCTGCTTCCGGTACACAGTGGAAAACTTATGCTGAAGGTTATTATACTTCTAAATCCCCGTTAGGACCATTTACTTATGCCCCAAATAACCCATTACTCCGAAAAACAGAAGGAATTGTAACAGGTCCCGCTCACGGAAGTATTGTTGAAGGTCCGGACGGAAATTTGTGGCAATTTTATACAATTGTTCTTTCAAATCCTCCTGGAGGAAGAAGAATTGGAATGGATAGAGTTCAATTTGATGAAAATGGCAATATGTCAATTGAAGTTACAGAAACTCCGCAGTGGGCGCCAAGTCCAAATTTAACTGTTTCAAAAGGAAATAGCGGCTCTATTCCTGTAACTATTAACAAGATAAAATCTATGAATGCACTTTCTAAATTCTCTTCAGAACAACCCGGAAGATTTGCCGCTTATGCAACTGACAACTCAAATGGAACTTGCTGGGAGCCTGAGCCTGGTGACAATTCTCCTTCGCTAACAATAGAACTTTCTCCGGCAACACGTTTTGATGTTGTTCAATTATTTAATATTGATGCAGCGCGATTAATGTTTAGTAGTGGGGATAGATGGTCAAATAGATCTTCAAATTCCGAATTTGTTTATAAATTCAAAGTAGAAGTGTCGATGGATGGCGAAAATTTTATTACTGCTCTTGACCAGACTAAAAACAATATTTCACGTAATACGATTTTTGAAGAAATTTCACCAGTTAAATGCAGGTTTGTCCGTTTAACAATCACTGACTGGCCACGGTCAATTCCATTAAGCATAATTGAATTTACAGTATTCGGGAAACCGGCAGAAAGTTTACCGGCAAACGTGCCAATTCCGGGTAATAATTAATTATTGTTTCAATAAATTATTTTTTGTTCTTATACACATTAAAGTTTCACCGGAATTCAAACATTCTTTTGATCAGTTTTCTGTGATTAAAAAGAAAAATTTAGAAAGAATTGTAAACCATATTTATTAATTTTTTTAAGGATTAAATATGTTTAAGAAAGTTTTTGTAACATCTTTATGTTTTTTGTTTCTGCTATTGAATAGCATAGGTCTAAAAGGTCAGCCGCCTACTGGACCAATGGTGGTTTCACCGAAAATTAACACTGATAAGACAGTAACTTTCAGTTATTTAGCTCCAAAAGCTAAGGAAGTTATGTTGAGCGGACAGTTCGGAAAAAAACCGGTCCCGATGAAAAAAGATTCAATTGGAATTTGGAGTGTAACAGTCGGACCGATTGAACCGGATATTTATCCATATAATTTTATTGTCGATGGGTTATCGGTTATGGATCCGGCAAATGTTGATTACTTCCCGAATGAACGGTTTAAAGGAAGTCTGCTTGATGTTCCCGGAGATACGCCTCTGATTCATTCTATGCAGGATGTGCCTCATGGAAAAATAACCTATGAATATTATCCCTCGGTAAAAGGGACAACCGGTTCGTTAGTTGTATATACTCCGCCCGGTTACGAAAAAAATCCTTCAAAAAAATATCCTGTATTCTATCTTATCAGCGGAACTACTGATACAGAAGAAGATTGGTATAAAGTCGGACGAACAAATTTTATAATGGATAATCTCATTGCTCAAGGCAAAGCTGTGCCTATGATAATAGTAATGCCTTATGGAAATATTGAAGCGCGGATTGCAGAACAGACCGGCGGAGCAAAACCGGAAGATCCTTCTGGAAGAGAAAATAAGGATGCTGTTACCAGAGCGTTAAATTTTTCTGAAGATATGATAAATAATATAATTCCTTACATTGAAAAAAATTATAACGTTATCAGCGAAAAAGACAGCCGGGCAATCGGCGGCTTTTCGCGCGGAGGCGGACAAACGCTTAGAACCGCTTTCGGCAATATGGATAAATTCGGTTCAATCTGCTGTTTCAGCGCATATTTATCAACTCAGGAAATGGAAGCGCAATATAAAAATGTTGTTGATAATCCCGAAAAAACCAATAAGGACTTAAAATTATTATGGATAAGCGTTGGAAATGAAGATTTCCTTTACAAACAGACCGAAGAGTTTATGGGTTATCTGAAAGGGAAAAATATAAACTATAAAAGTCTTGTAACTACAGGCGGACATACCTGGATGAATACTAAGAAGTTTCTTAACGCTTCAGCTCAATTGCTGTTTAAATAAAGGATATCGATATGAGAAAACTATTTTTTATTCAAATAATTATTTTTTTGGTTGGGATTAATTTTGCACAAAGAGCACCTCGTTTAAATTCTCCCGAAGTGCATAAAGATAAAAGTGTTACATTCAGATTCTTTTCGAAAAATGCAGAAAGTATTAATCTGGAAGCTGAATTTTTAACTTCACCAAAAGCAATGATAAAGGATTCAAACGGAGTTTGGAGCATTACTGTTGACCCGATAAAACCTGATATTTATCCGTATTTTTTTGTTGTTGACGGAATTCAGGTTGCCGACCCGAACAACACTTATATTTTTGCCAACGAAAGATTTAAAAGAAGCATAGTCGAAATTCCGGGAGATGAACCATTAATTCACGAATTGCAGAATGTCCCCCACGGAAAAGTTACATATTGCTACTACAAATCTTCAACTTTAGGAAGAACCCGCAGGCTGTTAGTTTATACTCCTCCGGGATTCGATGTTTTCGACAGCAATACAAAATACCCGGTTCTATATTTAATACATGGAGGTTCAGATACAGAAGAAACTTGGACAAAAGTTGGAAAGGCTAATTTAATTGCAGATAACCTGATTGCCCAAAAAAAAGCAAAACCAATGATAATAGTTATGCCTTATGGAAATGTTTTCCCGAGTCAGTGGGATAGCTTTACTAAGGATGTTGTAAATGATGTAATACCGTTTATTGAATCAAACTATCCTGTTTATACCGATAGTAAAAACCGCGCGGTTGCAGGATTTTCCGTCGGCGGCGGACAAACTTTGAATATCGGGTTCACAAATTTGGAAAAATTCTCGTATATCTGCTCGTATGCACCTTATACTGCAACTCCCGAATTCAAAAAGAATTTTACAAATTGGTCGCCCGATGCTGAAAAGATAAATAAACAATTAAAATTATTTACAATAAGCGTTGGAACAGAAGATTTCCTGTATGAAAGCGTAAAATCTAATATTGCAATGTTTGAAGAAAAAAATATTAACATTAAACCTTTTATAGTTTCGGGCGGTCATACATGGATGAATTGCAAGTTGTTTTTAGCAACTTCACTTCCGCAATTATTTACTGAATAAATAATTAAATTATTAAAAATTAAATCATCTTAAGGAAGAAAAATGATAATTAGAAAAAATATACATAACTGCAATGAAAATAACTTGCGGGCGGAAGAAAGGGTTATTAGTCGAAAAACAAGCAGAATATTATTACAAATTATTTTTATTTTGTTTGTTGTTACAAACAGCATTTTCAGTCAATTATTAAAAATAAATGAACAGGAATATTTTGAAACAACCGGTGTTAATGTTCTTGTGTTTCATAATCAATATAACGGGATGTTTTTTGATGAAAAAACTGCTGGAATTGAACTAATCCATCACGGAGTAAGAACTTCTACCGGAGGTGCAATTAGACTTCAAAACACGCCTGAACAATGGGATTTGGTTCCTGCCGTTGTAGAAAGAAAAGTTGATGCAAAAAACAATAGTATAGAGGTTGTTTTACGCTACGAAGAATTGGATTTTAACTCGCGGGTTATAGTTTCTTCAAAAGACAAAGGTGTTTTAATAAGCGTTTATCTCGATAAACCTGTACCGGAAAAGCTTGCAGGTCATGCCGGATTGAATATGGAATTTTTACCAGCTTCTTATTTCGAAAGAACATTTATGGCTGACGGAGTTCCAGGAAATTTACCAAGATACCCTGCAGGAAATTCTATAATTGAGAACGGAAGTAAAAAAATCGCACAGTTTGCAGGACATTCTACTTTTGATGATAGAGGCAGAAACGAATTTATTATTCCTAAGCCATTAGCTGAAGGAAAAACTATTATACTTGCTCCGGAAGATCCTGAAAAATTGGTGAAGATTGAATCATTGGATTCAAAACTGATGCTGTTTGACGGAAGAATGTTAGCTCAAAACGGCTGGTTTATTGTCCGCAGTCTTCTGCCGGCAAATAAAACCGGAAAAGTATTAGAATGGTATCTTGAGCCAAATTCAGTTCCAAATTGGGTAAGACAACCGAATATTGGATTTTCCCAAGTTGGTTATATGCCTAATCAGCAGAAAATAGCTGTAATTGAACTTGATAAAAACGATAAACCGCTTAAAACTGCAAAAATCTTTCAAATAATGCCTGACGGAAAAGCAGTAGAAAAATTCACCGGCAATATTGAAGTCTGGGGAAAATACCTCCGTTATAATTATGTAAAATTCGATTTCAGTTCTGTTAAAGAACAAGGTCTTTATTTTATAGAATACGGAAACAATAAGACTAATACTTTTACTATTAAACCTGATGTTTACTCAGATGTTTGGCATCCTACTATGGACGTTTGGTTTCCGGTGCAGATGGATCATATGACAGTTAATGAAGCTTACCGTATTTGGCATGGCGCTTCTTATTTGGATGACTGTCTTCAAGCTCCTTTAAATCATATTCATTATGACGGATATGAAATGGGCGATACAACCGATACAAAATACAAACCGCTTGAACGTATTCCTAATATGGCTGTTGGCGGCTGGTTTGACGCCGGTGATTTTGATATTCAAACAGGTTCGCATAACGGAGTTGTTTCAACTTTTGTTGATGCCTGGGAAAATTTCAAAATTGAAAGAGATCAGACTTATATAGATCAAAAAACAAAATATGTAGATATTCACCGACCAGACGGAAAACCTGATTTATTGCAGCAAATTGAACATGGGACTTTAAATTTAGTAGCTCAATGCGAAAACATCGGGCATCCTGTTCAGGGAATTATTGTTCCTAATTTGCATCAATACCACCACCTTGGCGATGCCAGCACCGAAACAGATAATTTACCGTATAATCCTAATTTAAAACCTTATGAATCGGATGGTTTATCAAGCGGAACTTTAGATGACAGATGGGCATTTACAACACGCAGACCGTTTATGGATTATGAAACAGCAGCTACATTAGCTCAGGCATACCGTGCATTAAAAGGTTATAATGATGATCTCGCAGATAGAGCACTTAAAAGCGCCATCAGATTAGTTCAAGAAGCTGATGAATTAATGAAAAAGCCCCAGAAAGGCGAAGACTGGATGAGAATGTGGAGCTGGGGTGCAGATATTAATGCGCTATTACAATTATACATCACAACAAAGGATCAAAAATATGCAGATAAGTTTCTTGAAAAAATATGGTCGACAATAGAACCACCCAAAATGAACAGCAGAGGTTTTGATTCATCATTTCTTATAGGAAGAGGTCTTAAAACTGCTATTATTGCTATACCTTATATGAATGCTGACTACAAAGAAAAACTTAAAGGATATGTGATAAAATATAAAGATGGCATAAAAGAGTTGGAAAAGAAAAATCCTTACGGTATGCCAATTTCAACAGGCGGATGGGGCGGCAGCGGCAGTATAGTAAATTCGGCAATTGCTAATTATTATGCTTATAAAGCTTATCCCGAAATAATGAGTAAAGAAGATGTTTTAATGGGATTGAATTATATTTTCGGATGCCACCCTTACTCAAACATATCGTTTGTTAATGCTGTCGGAACAAAATCCAAAAAAGTTGCATACGGTAATAACCGTGCAGATTTTACCACAATTGCCGGTGGAATTGTACCGGGTATATTGGTATTAAAACCTGATTTCCCGGAAAACAAAGATGACTGGCCTTTCCTTTGGGGTGAAAACGAAATAACAATAGGCGGAAGCGCTGATTATATTTTCCTTGTAAATGCAGTATTAGATATAACTAAAAATGATAAGTAAATATTCTATGAAGGAAGAATAATTTAAAAATATTTACCAGAGAAATATTTATTAAATTTGCGGAATATCTGTCAGTAATTAGATGATAGATTTTCCGCAATGTTTATTTGATAGATTTATAAAAAACAATGATGTTAATATTATTTGTCAGAAAGATTTCAAGTTTTCTTAATAAAATATGGTACTAAAATGAAACTCTTTTTATCATTTATTTCTATGTTTTTTGTGCTAACCAGTTATGGTCAGGAGTTTTCGAAAAGTTGGAAAGATGTGAACTATGCCGGAGACACAAACACCTATCATAATTTGGATATTTATCTGCCTAAAACCCAAAAAAAATCTTATCCGGTTATAATTTCTATTTACGGAAGCGCCTGGATGGCTAATAATATGAAAGGGGCTGACTTAAAAGTTCTTGGAAAGCCGTTATTGGATGCCGGTTTTGCAGTTGTGACTCCTAATCACAGATCCAGCAAGGACGCATTGTTTCCTGCTCAAATACACGATATTAAAGCTGTAATCAGATACTTGCGGGCTAATGCAGCAAAGTATCAAATAGATACTTCGTTTATCGGAATAACCGGAAGTTCTTCAGGCGGGAATATGGCAGCAATGGCAGGAACTACCAGATTTGTAAAAGAGCAAACACTTGAAGAAGTAACTGTTGATATTGAAGGCAGCCTTGGAAATTTTACCAATTACAGCAGTTCCGTTGATGCGGTTGTAGATTGGTTTGGTCCTACAAATATGCTTGTAATGGATTCCTGCGGAGGAACCGTTTTTACTCATAATGCAGCTGATTCACCCGCCTCTCTGTATATCGGCGGTCCGATTCAAGAACACAAAGCCAAATGTTTGCTGGCAAGTCCTACAACATATATCGATAAAAATGATCCGCCTTTTCTAATTTTCCATGGTGATAAAGATAATGTTGTACCATTTTGCCAAAGTGAATTACTATATAAAGAACTTAAAAAAAATGGCGTTCAGTGTGAATTTCACTTAGTCC
Source organism: uncultured Melioribacteraceae bacterium (assembly GCA_964437215.1). Taxonomy (GTDB): domain Bacteria; phylum Bacteroidota; class Ignavibacteria; order Ignavibacteriales; family Melioribacteraceae; genus JAAYAN01. The sequence goes on from CAYTFZ010000020.1 coordinate 9,421, forward strand.
CCGAAGGTCAGCACGGACCGGTTGTTCAAACTGATAAATACTTAAATATGATGGTAGATTTTTTCAATAAAGAATTAAAAAAAAGAGGGATTAGAAAATGATTAAAATATCAGCATTACTATCGTTATTGGTCTTTACATTATTCTTGAATGCTCAAGAAGTAATAAATCTTTATCCGGAGAAAATTCCGAATTCAATTGAAATTAATCGTGCAGATCCTGCTTTTGAAAAAGGGATGTATTCAAAAGTAACAAAACCAACATTAGAAATTTTCAAACCGGAAAACGGAAAATCGAATGGGACAGCAATTGTTATTTGTCCCGGAGGCGGTTACAGTGTTGTAGTTTACGAGGCTGAAGGCAAAAAAACCGCTGAGGAATTTGCAAAAAACGGAATAACTGTATTTTTACTTAAATACAGAATTCCAAATGATTCAACGATGAAAGATAAAAAAACAGGACCTTTGCAGGATGTTCAGCAGGCATTTAGATTTGTACGTGAAAATGCTGCAAAATGGGGAATTGACCCGAATAAGGTTGGAATAATGGGCTTTTCGGCCGGCGGACATTTGGCATCGACAGCAGCTACTCATTTTGAAAAACCAGTAATTGAAAATGCCGGAAATGTAAATTTACGTCCCGATTTCCAAATTCTAATTTATCCTGTAATCAGTATGCAGGAAAAACTTACACACGCAGATTCAAGAAAAGCTTTACTGGGAATCAGCCCGACAATGGATGTTGTTGATTTGTTCTCAAACGAATTACAGGTTACCGCAAAAACTCCTCCGGCATATATAACACACGCTGCCGACGACTTTGTTGTGGATGTTGAAAATAGTGTAAAATATTTCAGCGCGTTAAAGAAAAACAAAATTCCGGCAGAGATGCATATTTATCCCAAAGGAAATCACGGTTTTGTATTGCGCAACCCAACCGAAGTATGGGTTAAACCCATAATCGACTGGCTGAAAGGTATGAATCTCCTAAATAAATAATTAAGTAAGAAATACTTTACTGTGAATTACAAAATAATACATATATGAGTTTATAATTTCAAAAAATCATTACAAAGAGGAAAAAATGCAAAAGTTTAAGATATTTTCAATTTCGGCTCTTTCTTTAATTTTGTTTGTTTTTTTAAGCGGATTTCAATTGTTCAGTAATGCTAACGAAGCTGGTAATAGTGAAATAAATTCAAGAGTTGTTGAAGATGGCGGAACAGGAATTTATAAGGCTGTTATGGTAACAGATTCAACATTAAAAACTCATACCGTTTTCAGACCGCAGGATTTAAGTAAATTCAACAGTAATAACAAACTCCCGATTATTGCCTGGGGTAACGGCGCCTGCGCAAACTCTCCCTGGGAACATATAAACTTTTTATCGGAAGTTGCATCGCACGGTTTTCTTGTTGTTGCAATCGGTCCAATGCCTGAAGAAGGCGTTCGCGGCGGCGGAAGAAGTGAATCGGCACAAATGATTGATGCAATCAATTGGGCAATAGCTCAAAATAATGATAAATCGAGCCAATATTATAATAAAATTGATACAACAAAAATTGCAGTCAGCGGAATGTCCTGCGGAGGTTTGCAAACATTAGAAGTTGCTCCCGATCCGCGTATTTCAACAGTTATGGTTTGCAACAGCGGTATTCTTCCTACTCCATCAAGCGGAATGCCGGGAATGCCTGCGCTTACAAAAGATCATTTGGCAAAATTACATTCTCCTGTAATTTATATTCTTGGAGGAGAAACTGATATTGCATACAATAACGGAATGGACGATTTCAGCAAAATAAACAACCTGCCTGTCTGCGCAACAAATCTTAATGTCGGTCACGGCGGAACATACAGCCAGCCCCACGGAGGCGATTTTGCAATTGTAGCTTCTGCCTGGTTTAAATGGCAGCTCAAGGATGATCAAACGGCAAAGAAAATGTTTGTCGGAGAAAAATGCGGCGTATCTCAAATGCCGGGCTGGAGAATTGATAAAAAGAATATTGATTAATCGATATAATCTAATTGACCGATGTTAAAATATCTAAAATCATATTGGAATGATCAAATGAAGAACAGATACTATTTCCTTATATTTTTATTTCTGCTTTCATTTTTGTGTGCTCAGCAGCCAAATGCTGTTGAATTAAAAAGCGGTGATTTAACTTTATCATTTATTCCAAAATCAATTGATGAATGGGGTATCCAGATTTCAAATGATAAAAATTTGAAAATAACACAGGATAATCCTGCTATAATAGAAATTTGCGCAAATAAAAATGAAATTATCAATCTTTCTTCCGGATATAAAAATGTAGAAAAATCGGGAGAAAGCGTTAAGGCAAGCGCAGAAATAACTTACAATAAAGATGTAGTTTTCAGCATTAGCGATAAATGGGAAATTAGTAACGGAATTGTTTTGTTCGCTCGAAATATTTCAGTTAAAGGGAATTCTCCGGACGGATTTAATTCTTCCATTTCATTTGCAATTGATAAATTGGTTAAATGGGAGGATATTCAATGTATGCTGCCTGGAGCCTTATACGGCGACCCGACTTATAACGGCGACCGTTCGCCCGGCGGAACAATGAATTACGCTGCAAAAAGAATTATTATGCGCGAAGATATGCTTGCCGCTCCTTTAATTGCACTCTCGTTGTCAAACGGATTATCTGTTTCAATGATCAACCCTGAACCAAACGGAGCATCAACTTTAGAGGAAACAAGTCTTAAGAAAGATATAATAATTGATTCGAGGATTAATTTCGGTTCCTTGAATTATTGGCAAACTCCAAACAATCCGATAGAATTTGGTTTCAAATATCCGGGAACAATGACTTTTTATCCATTCGGTCCAAACGCTTCAAATAATCCACGCTGGGTAAGAAGATTTCATCCGATAAATGATAATGTCTCTCACAATTACAAGATTAATTTAAGATTAGGGAAAAACGAATCTTTTCAGGAAGTAATAAAAAACTCCTGGAGATGGACTTGGAGCACTCTTTCTCCGGCAGTAACAAAAATTGATGTTGAACAAATGCGTCAGGTTTTAATTGATCATCTTGCCTCGCAAGCATCAACAATTGAAGGACGTTCAGGTATTCCTTTTGCGGTTGCAACTTTCGATACAACCGAGCTTCAATGGAATAGAAATATGACTGCGATGGGATTTGTCAGTAAAAATCTTGAAGCCGCAAATCAATTGCTTATCGAAGGAGATCGTGATAAATCAGAACGCGGCAAAAAAATGCGGTCGCTTGGTTTATCAATAATTTCATCAATGATAAATGCGCTTTCCAAAATTCCTATTGAAGCAACAGGATATGATCTTGCAACAGGAAAAATATGGACGGGCAATAATCAGGAATGGTTAGCGCCCTGGTTAAGAAATGCTACCGAAGATATGCGTGTTTTAATGTGGGCTTATACCCGCGAGCCTGAAAAAGGAAGAACCCAGCGTGAATGGTTAAACTGGGTGAGAACTTATGCCGATTGGCTTTTATTTCAACAGCGTAAAGACGGTTCATTCCCGCGAAGATGGGAATCAGGGACAAGTAAAGTTGCTGAAGAAACAGGTTCTACAAGTTACTGCCCGATTCCGCTTCTTGTTCAGTTAGGAAATGAAACGGGAGATAAAAGATATTTAAATTCCGCTCTTAAAGCCGGAGAATATATCTGGGAAAATTGGGGAAAGAAAACTCTATTTGCAGGCGGAACAAGCGACAACCCGAACATTACCGATAAAGAAGCCGGGATGTTAAGTATGGAAGCTTATTTGAGCCTTTACGAAGCCACAAATGATTCCAAATGGCTTGAAAGAGCAAAGGTAGCTGCGGATTTTACTGAAACCTGGATATGGATATGGAATATTCCGATGCCGGTTGATGCAGATGATAAAGATCTTCATTGGAAAAAAGGAGTGCCGACAGTCGGCTTGCAAGGTATAAATGCACGAGGTCCTGGCGGCGTTGATGAATATCTCGATTGGTCAGCTCCATCTTATGCCAAACTTTACAAGTACACTAATGATGAACACTATCTTGATGTAGCGCGAATACTTCTTCATAACACAAAAGCAATGGTTGCATTGCCGGGACGTTTATATGATATGAAAGGTCCGGGCTGGCAGCAGGAACATTGGAATCTTGGTCCCGGAAGATCAGGACGAGGAAGAGGCGGACACAGATTCTGGCTGCCGTGGATATCTGTTAACCATTTGCATAGCATTACCGGTTTAGAATTATTGGATAAAGAATTATATCAGAAATTGATTAAATGATAGTAAAGAATAACAACGGGGTTTTTATTAAGCATAATCAGGACAACGTTTTTATCCATAAATAGAATTAAAATTTTAAAATATACATCATTAAGGAAAATTGAGATGAAAAAAAAGATTGTATCATCAAGTTTAATAATCGGCTGTATGTTTATAATTACAGCATTTTTCCCAAGCAGCAAAAACGCAAAGCTGCCTATTTATCTTAATACTTCATATTCATTTCAAGAAAGAGCGGCGGATCTTGTTTCGAGAATGACTCTTGAAGAAAAACAAAGTCAGCTTGGTAATACAATGCCTCCTATTCCCCGTTTAGGAGTTCGTTCGTACGATGTTTGGGGAGAAGCTTTGCACGGAATTCAAGGAAGAAATAACAACAGCGGAATGACTGCAACATCTTTTCCTAACAGCGTAGCTGCCGGTGCAACTTGGGATCCTGATCTTATTCAAAGAGAAACTTCTGTAATTGCAGATGAAGCCAGAGGTTTTAATCACGACGTAATTTTTACTTTAACTTACTGGTCGCCGGTAGTAGAACCGACACGCGACCCCAGATGGGGAAGAACCGCTGAAACATTCGGTGAAGATCCATTTCTTGTAAAAAAAATAAGCAGCGGATTTGTGAAAGGGCTTATGGGAGATGATCCTAAATATCTTAAAGCTGTTCCCTGCGGAAAACATTTCATAGCAAATAATACTGAGTTTAACCGTCATACAGGGAGCTCTGATTTGGAAGAAAGAGATATGAGAGAATATTATCTCACACCTTACAGAGAATTAATCAGAAATGATAAACTTCCTTCGATTATGACAGCTTATAATGCAATAAACGGAATACCTGTTTCGGCAAATAAATTGCTTGTTGATACAATTGCACGCAGAACTTACGGTTTGGACGGTTATGTAACAGGCGATTGCGGCGCAATTTCGGATATGGTAAGCGGACATAAATTTGTAAAAACTAACGAAGAAGCCGCTTCGCTTGGACTTAAAACCGGTGTTGATTCCGATTGCGGCAGCGTTTATCAGGCAAGTGCAATAAAAGCATTGCAGCAAGGATTGATTACCGAAAGTGATATTGATAAAGCTTTAATTAACATTTTTACAATTAGAATGAGAATGGGAGAATTTGACCCTGCAAACATAGTTCCATATTCCGGAATCAAACCAAGTATTATAAACGATCCATCGCATAATGATTTAGCATTGGAAGTTGCTACAAAAGCCCCGGTACTTTTAAAAAATATAAATGCAGCAAATAAAAATTATAAATCCCTTCCTTTAAACTTCAAGAATATTAAAAAAATTGCAGTTTTGGGTCCATTTGCAGACAAAGTTGAATTAGGCGATTATTCAGGAGAAGTAGAACCCGAACTAAAAATATCACCTTTAAAAGGAATTCAAAATTATATTAAAGAACATAATCTGGATATTGAAGTTGTATCAAGCTCAGGCGGAAATACCGAAAAGAGGAATGATTTCTACACACTTATGGGATTTTCGACTGTTGAAAAAAACGGCTCAGCAAAAGAATATAACGCCACCAAGTATGATAATTCTGCAAGCGGACTTATAGCTTCCGAAAGATTTGGTCAGCTTTCGTTAAGAGGAATTAAAGACGGCGATTGGATTGCTTTTAACGGTATCGATATTACAAATCTTGATTCGATAAAGTTTAATATTAATGTTGCCGTAAGTGGCGGAGCAATTGAAGTAAGAGTCGGTTCGATTACTGGTAATATAATTGCATCTCAAAAAGTTATCAGCACTCAAACAGGCGGAAATCGCTTTTTCGGAAACAGGGTAACCGTTCCTGCAAAAGTTAATAATTTGGGTATCTCAGGTCCGCAGAATCTTTTCATAGTTTTCCGCGAACCGGAATCTCCTGCAACAGATAAAAATACACTCGATATGGCTTCTTCTGCTGATGTTGCATTATTGTTTTTAGGAACCGATCAAAATACCGGAAGAGAAGAATCTGACAGATTCTCGTTGAAATTACCAGGAAATCAAGAAGAATTGATTAAAGCAATTGCCAAAGTAAATAAGAATACTATTGTAGTTATTCAGGCTATGGGTATGGTCGAAGTTGAACAATTCAAAAACAACAGCAATATTCCCGGAATAATTTGGACAGGTTACAACGGGCAAGCTCAAGGAACAGCAATTGCTAAAATCCTTTTCGGAGAAGTAAATCCAGGCGGCAAACTGAATATAACCTGGTATAAAACTGTAAACGATTTACCAGATTTTAATGATTATACACTCAGAAGCGGAAACGGTAAAAACGGAAGAACATACTGGTATTTCAACAAAGATGTTTCTTATGAATTCGGTTTTGGATTATCATATACAACCTTTGCTTACAGAAATTTTTCGATAAATAAGAAAAATATTACCCCGAATGAATTTGTTACCATTACTGCCGATGTTGAAAACACAGGCAATGTTGACGGTGATGAAATTGTGCAGATTTATGTAAAAACTCCTGACAGCAATCCTTCGCTGCAGCGTCCGGTTAAGAGATTAAAAGGCTTCAAACGGGTAACAATACCTGCCGGACAAACAAAAAGAGTTTCAATAGATGTAGATTGTTCCGATTTGTGGTTCTGGGATTCTGAAAACAATAAAATCACATTCGACCAGGGTAAATACATTTTTGAAATCGGCGCTTCATCAAAAGATATTAAAGGAACTGTTGAAGCACAAATGAGCGGGAAATATGTTTCTGTTCTGCAAACTGTAACAGCCGAATGCGGAAAATTTATTTTTAAACCTGGAAACACTGCTCAAACAAGTGTAACTGCAGCTTTGTCCGACGACAGTTTTATTAATCTCAGCGATGCAAAGGTTGAATATAAAAGCAACAATAATTCGGTTGCAACCGTTGATGAAAAAGGAAAAATTACAATTAAAGGCGTTGGCGCAGCATCTGTTTTTGCTTATGTAACTTATAACGGAAAAACGGTCAGTTCATCATTCCCTGTAAAAGTTCTTCCTGATTTAACTCCGAAAGATTTGATTGTTAACGGAAAGAAAATGCAAGGATTTAACCCTGCAATTAAAGCATACAGCTATTTATTGAAAGATACCAAAGCAATTCCTGAAGTAAAATCTTCAAATATCGGGGAAGACATAACTGTTGATATAGTCCAAGCTAAGAAAATACCAGGCACGGCAGTAGTTAATTTTATCGATAACATTACTCTTGAAAAAAATACTTACTATGTAAACTTTGATGTGAAATCTGTAAGCGATGAATTTAACTCAGCTAATTTAGGCAGCCAATGGGAATGGTTAAGAGAAAACTCTAAAAATCATTCATTTGGTAACGGAACCGTTAATATAGTGAGTGAAAAAGGCGATGTATCGGAAAATACGAATAATGCAAAAAACATTTTATTGCAAAGTGCCAACAATAACTGGGTAATCGAAACCAAACTTTTCGGTTCCAGAATTCCATCTCAGCCTGAAAATTCAGGAATTATTGCTTACGAAAATGATAATTATTTCGTGAAACTTATGTATCGCGCTGTAATTAAAACTACACGTTTTGGCGGAAATAATGCACCTCAGGTTCGCCCGGGAACAATTGATTTGATTATGGAAGAAAACGGAATTACCAAATCGGCAGCTTCGTTCGATTTAAAAACTGAAATTACAAAAGATAAACCTTTAATCCTTAAACTTGAAAAAAATGGCAGCAGTTACACCGCTTATTATTCGTTGGATGGAACAAAGTTCGAAAAATTAGGCACTGCTGATATACTTTTAAAAGATATTAAAGCGGGTTTAATTGTTTGTGACGGTATTATAACTCAGAATATGAAAAGTACATTCTGGTTCGATTCCGATACAACAAAACCGGAAACACCTTTTGAAGTATATTTTGATTATTTCAGAATTGAGAACAGCGGTAACGAACTGTAAAAATGTAAATTATTTAAAATTATAAATCAGGAAAAAGAATTAAATGAAATCAGCCAAAATATTGACTTTTGTTATATGCGGAATATTTTTGATGGGATTTTTCCCAAAAAGTGAAAATGCGAAAATCCCGATATATTTAAACACTTCATATTCTTTTAAAGAAAGAGCGGCTGATCTTGTTTCGAGATTAACACTCGAGGAAAAACAAAGTCTTATTGGGAACAGTATGGCTGCTGTTCCCCGCTTAGGCATTAAATCATTTAATGTTTGGGGTGAGGCTTTGCACGGAGTTATGGGCGGATTTGGAATGAACCCGAACGAAGGATCACCTACTTCATTTCCAAACAGTGTTGCTCTGGGTTCTTCGTGGGATCCTGATTTGATGCAAAGAGAAAGCAGCGCTATTTCTGATGAAGCGCGAGCCTTAAATTCTCCTGTTATTACCGGATTAACTTATTGGTCGCCGGTAGTCGAGCCTATCCGCGATCCGCGCTGGGGAAGAACAGGTGAATCTTACGGCGAAGATCCGTTTCTTGTTTCGCAAATTGCTGCCGGTTTTGTTAAAGGAATGATGGGAAGCGACGATGTTTATTTAAAGACTGTTCCTTGCGGAAAACACTATTTTGCTAACAACAGCGAGTTCGACCGCCACGTTAGCAGCTCGAATATGGACAGTCGCGACATGAGAGAATTTTATCTTCAACCTTATAAAAAGTTAATTGAAGAAGATAATCTCCCTTCAATTATGTCATCTTATAATGCAGTTAACGGCGTGCCTACTTCGGCAAGTAAATTTTACCTTGATACTCTTGCCCGCAGAACTTACGGTCTTGACGGGTATATCACAGGAGATTGCGCTGCAATCGAGGATATTTATACAGGTCACTATTTTGTAAAAACTCCCGAGGAGGCAACAGCCGCCGGACTTAAAGCAGGCGTTGATATCGATTGCGGCAGCGTTTATCAAAAAAGCGCAATTGATGCATTGAAAAAAGGATTGCTAACAATTGATGATATTGATAAAGCTTTATTGAATATTTTTACAATCAGGATGAGATTAGGCGAATTCGACCCGCAGGAAAAGTCACCTTATTCACTTTATCAAAAAAGTATTATAGGGTCTGCTGCAAATAAACTTTTAGCAAAAGAGATTGCCACAAAAACCCCTGTTTTGTTGAAAAATGAAACTTCTGCAAAATCTAAAAAAAAGATTTTGCCGTTAAATCCTTCTAATCTTAATAAAATAGCCTTAATAGGACCTCAGTCGGATGAAGTTGAATTGGGACCGTATTCCGGCAGACCTTCAAAAGAAAATTTAATTTCTCCTTTGAAAGGAATAACAAAATATCTTTCAGAAAGAAAATACAAAACTGAAATTCTTCATTCATCCGGCGGAAACACATCAAACAAGAGCAATTTGTTTTATATCGCAGATTTTTCACTTCAAAAATCAAGCGGAGCATTAACGAAATTTGATGCTACCAAGTTCAGTTCTGCTGCAAACGGAATCACAATCGGTTCAGGAATGGGGGAAGAAAATCAGGTAAGAACAATAAACGACGGCTCCTGGACAGCTTACAATGATGTTGATCTGACAGATGTTGACACAATTATTATCAATCTGAACATCCCGACTGAAGGCGGACTTGTTGAAGTAAGAACCGGCTCGCCGGAAGGAAATCTGCTTACAATATTAAACGCTTCTGTAGCTGCCGGAGCAAAAGCCGGCGGAGTTTACGGAACCGGAACAAAAATGAAAGCCAAAATAAATAAGTTAGGATATAACGAACCGCAAACTCTATATCTGGTTTATAAAGCTCCCGAAAGTAAAAGAATTGACGAAGCAACAATTGATTTGGCAAAAAATTCGGATGCTGCAATTATTTTTGTGGGCACAGATGAAAAAACTGCCACGGAGGAAGCCGACAGACTAACGCTTTTGTTACCGGGAAATCAGGTGGAATTGATTAAGGCTGTTGCTGCGGTTAATCCAAACACTGTTGTTGTTATGCAGACTCTCGGCTGCGTTGAAGTTGAAGAATTTAAAAATCTTAAAAATATTCCGGGAATTATCTGGACAGGTTATAACGGTCAGGCTCAAGGTGATGCGATTGCCTCCATTCTTTTCGGCGATGCAAATCCCGGTGGAAAACTAAACGGCACATGGTACAAATCTGTAAAAGATTTACCTGAAATTACTGATTACACATTGAGGGGCGGAAAAGGAAAAAACGGGCGCACTTTCTGGTATTTTGATAAAGAAGTTTCCTATGAATTCGGATACGGCTTATCTTATACGACTTTTGAATATTCAAACTTCAGGATAAGTAAGAATTCAATTACACCGAATGATAAAATTACGATAAGCGCTGATGTAAAAAATACAGGCGGATATGATGGAGATGAAGTAGTTCAGATTTATATGACAACACCCGAAAGTCCTGCAGAACTGCAAAGACCGATAAAAAGATTGAAAGGATTTAAACGTGTTACAATACCGGCTGGTCAAACCAAAAAAGTTGAAATTGAAATAAATTGTGCTGATCTCTGGTTTTGGGATATGAAAGAAGAAAAAATGACCTTCGATCAGGGAAAATATGTTTTTGAAATCGGAACTTCATCAAAAAATATCAAAGGTAAAGTTTCAGCAACGATGAACGGAAAATTTATTCCTGAACTTAAAACAGTTGTAGCAGATTGCGGTAAAATAGTATTCGAAAAAGGAACAGGTTCGCAAATAACTGTAACAGCCGCAATGACTGACGACAGTTTTTATGATATTTCGAAAGCGTCTGTAACCTATTCAAGTAATAATCCTGAAGTTGCCGAAGCCGATAAAAACGGATTTATTAAAGCAAAAGAAACCGGAGTAGCAACCATTACTGCTAATGTTACAATTGACGGCAAAACAGTTTCAGGCAGTTTCCCGGTTAAAGTTATGCCTGAAATTAGTTTGTCAAAAATTACTGTCGGCGGTAAAAACATACCAGATTTTGATGCAAAGAAATTCAGTTACAGCTACCTCTTCCCTTCTCCGGTTAAAAATATTCCTAAAGTAGAAGCCTCAGCATCGGATAAAGACATTATTATTGATATCAAACAGACAGAAAAAATTCCCGGGACGACAGTAGTTACTTTAACTGATAAAATTTCTCTTGAACGGAAAACTTACCTCATCAATTTCGGTTATAATTCGGTCAATGATGAATTTGATTCTAATAATCTAAACAGCCAATGGAGTTGGATTAGAGAGAATAAGGAAAACTGGAGTTTAAGTAAAAATCAAGGAAATCTTACAATTTCAGTAAAAGACGGCGGATTAAAAGAAACCAGTAATAACGCCGAAAACCTCATATTGCAAAATGCTAATTCTGACTGGACAATAGAAACAAAAATTAAGTTTTCCCGCAAACCATCCGGTTTATCGCAACATTCCGGTGTAATTGCATATCAGGATGACGATAATTATCTAATGCTTGTTTACGGCGCAGGTGCTCGTTTTAGAGGTCAGTCAGGTAATCAAAGCGGTTCAGTCTATTTAATTTCCGAAGAAAACGGAAATATGAAAACTATTGAGACAATTAACCTGGAAGCAGATTTTTTAAATAATAACAGTATTTATTTTAAGTTGGAAAAAGTTGGAGAAACCTACTCTGCTTCATATTCCGCAGATAATAAAACCTTTAAAAATGCAGGAAGTACGAAAATCTTATTAAGAGATTTAAATGCCGGAATTATTGCCTGCGAAGGAATTCCTGACCCGCGAATGGCGTTTTTTATGAATATGAGAAACGAAGGGAAAAAGGAAACTGCCGAAAGTCCGTTAGAAGTTTCAGTTGATTATTTCCATATTAATAACCGTGGAATTAAATGATTTTGAGACTTAAACACTTTTTAAAAATGTTTGTAATTCAAAGAAAATCAATTTACATAGTTTTTCTATTTGCAATCAGTCAAATTTTTGCCGGGACTGATAATAGCGGATACAAGCAAATTATCCAGTTTCAGGAGAAATTATTTGCTTTAAGCACCAATTCACGACTTGATATTGTTTCAAGCGATGGCAGTAAAAACACTGTTTTCGAGAATGATAAATACAAACTGAATTGTATGGCAGCAAATGATAGTATCCTGATAATAGCGGGAAATAAGGGAATTATTTATTATTCGCTTGACGGAAAAAACTTCAAATCTGCAGAAACTGAAACTAAGAAAAATATTTACTGCATTGCTTATAAAAACGGGATATTTTTCGCCGGTTCCGAAAAAGGAGAAATTCAGGTTTCGGAAGACGGAAAAATTTGGAATGTTATAAAAACAGAAGCTGCCGGAAATATTATTTCAATTTCTGCAAACAATTCAATTTATATCGGGATTACAAACGCTGGCGAAATAATTCAATCGGATAACGGATTTAATTGGAAAGTTACAAATTTTAATAATGATTACGCGGGCTTTATTCCTTATACTGAATTCATAAAAATTCTTGCAATCGAAAACAGCATAATTATAATAGGCATTCATGATGACGGCTCTCCTGCAATCCTGCTTTCAAATCTTGGAAATGTTTGGAATGAAAGATTGCCTTTTTATTATGATGAGGAAGGGGTTATTAAATATTTGTTATCCAGACCAAATGATGTTATTTTCGATTATGAAAATGATCAATACATTTTAGCTTGCAATAACGGAGAATTGTTAAGTTTGCCGTCCTGCTCGCGATGCAATATATACGTAAAAATTTCAGATAAGAATTTAGAGTCGTTATTAAATATCAATAGCAGTTTAATAATTGTCGGTAATGATTTTTCTATTTTTAAATATAGTCTTTAGCAGTATCTTTTTATAATCTGAATGAGATTGTTCAGTTAAAAAGTTTGATAAACTTGATTTGCCAATAAAATAGTGAGGTATCGCCAAATGAAAAAAGTAATTTTACTTTTTATATTATTTGCAGTAGCATTTCAGCTTGAAACAATAAAAGCGCAGACAGTAAAAGAGAAGAAAAAAGTTATTCGCGGAGAGCAGGCACCTCTTGCAGATCCGGGTCAAAAGAATTTTGGCGGACCGCCTCCTACTGGAAGTCCGATGAGACCAAGAATGCAGGAACCGCAAATAGCTACCGTTTCGTTAGATGATATTAATATGAGCGACCCGTTTATTTTTCCTGATGAAAAAACAAAAACTTATTACTTAACAGGAACAGGCGGACGACTTTATAAAAGTACTGATTTGAAAATGTGGACAGGTCCGTATAAAATTATCGATTTAACCGGCACCTGGATGGACGGTCAGTTTGTAGCAGCTGCTGAAATACATCATATCGGCGATAAGTATTATTTAGCCGGAACCTGGAATGATCACAGTAACCCGATTGAAAATATACCTAGAAGATACAATGTTCCGCGTAATCAAACCCAGCTGCTGGTTTCTGATAAACCTGAAGGTCCGTATTCGCCTTTAGTAAAAGAGTATGATTTTTGTCTTGGTCCTGAAGATTGGGATATTATCGACGGTACTCTGTATCAGGAAAATGATACGACATATATGGTATTTGTTCACGAATGGACACAAATTATTGACGGAACAATGGATTATATGCCTCTTTCAAAAGACCTTACACGAAGAACTGCCGAACCGACAACAATATTCCGTGCAAGTGAAGCCTCTTGGTCAAAAGAAATGAACAGTATCGGCGAGGCTACTTTTGGTATGAAAATGCCCGGCTGGGTTACAGATGGTCCGCAGCTTTTCAGAACGCAGACCGGAAAATTAGGAATGTTATGGGCAACTTGGGGTGTTAAACGTTATTTACAGGGAATCTGTTATTCCGAATCCGGTTCTATTAAAGGTCCGTGGATTCAGGAAAATGAACCATTTAAAGATGATAATTCCGGTCATGGTATGTTATTCACAACTTTTGAAGGAAAACGCTTATTTATTGTTCATCATGCAGAAGGAAATGGTCCGCGTAAACCTCAGATTTATGAAGTGGACGATTCCGGAGATAAATTAATTCTTGGTAAAAGATATCAACCATAATTGTTATTTTGCTTATTGTTTTTTTGAAAATATTTAATGAGAAATATCTAAATAAAAAATGGGATTTATGCCCATTTAAAATTACAAAACAAACTAAATTACATGAGGATCTATTATGAAAATGTTCCAGAAAATTTGGAAGCCGGTCGTTGGACTTCTGATTGTTTTTTTAATTCAAGGGTATTCATTAACTGTAGATGAGGTTACTAATGATGCTCTAAAACCATATTTTGCTCCCGCCAAATCTACTCCTTTGGCTACAGATGCTGATGGTTTTCTTCAAAGATGGCTTCTGCTTGAACCTATTGAAAAACCAAACCGCACTAACACTGTATTTGTAGATAGTTATTTACGCGAACATCTTACTAAAGAATACTTCCCGAAACAATTTACAGTAATGCCAAAAGACGGCGACAAAATAACTGTTGAAGGAAAAGAACTAAAATGGCATGCATTGGATGCACAAAACTTCAATGTAAAGTTGTTTCGTTTTGCTGCCGGATTAGAAAAGCCAATTTACGGTGTTCTTTTTTATGCAATAACAGTTGTAGATTGTCCCGAAGAAATGAAAAACGTTAGAATGGCTGTTGGCTCAAACTCAGCTTCAATGTGGTGGCTTAACGGACAGGAAGCTGTTATACTTTCTGGCGATAGAAGAATGGTAATGGATGATTGCGTATCAAAAAGATTAACCCTTAAAAAAGGCGCTAATATTATACGCGGCATGGTAATTAATGGTCCGGGAATGAGTGATTTCTGCGTGCGTTTTATCGACGAAAAAGGAAATCCGGTTAAAAACATAAAAGTTGACTTTGCAGCATATAAAAAATAAACTGAAAATAATTTTAAATAAATGATATGAATTTGGAGGTTAAATGAAGTCCTATATTTATTCGGTAGCGGTTACCGCTATTCTTTTTGTTTTATTTTCCGGTTTGGACTTTGCTCAAACTGGAGACCCATATATTCACGATCCATCAACAATTGCTGAATGTGATGGAAAATATTATACATTCGGTACCGGTGCAGGCGGTTTGATTTCAGAAGACGGCTGGACTTGGAATTCTGGCGGTGTTCGTCCCGGTGGCGGAGTTGCTCCTGATATTATTAAAATCGGTGATCGTTATTATGTTACTTATGCAAAAGGCGGCGGAGGTTTAGCTGGAGGTCATGCAAGTAACGTTTATGTAATGTGGACAAAAACTCTTGATCCTGCTTCACCTGATTTTGGTTATCACGATGAAACAATTGTAGCATCATCCGATGGAGTTGAAGATTGCGATGCTATCGATTCAGCTTTTCTGCTTGATCCTAATGATGGACGTTTATGGTTAAGTTACGGTACATATTTCGGATTTATCAGACTTATTGAACTCGATCCTAAAACCGGAAAAAGAATGCCGGGCAATGAAGCAATTGATATTGCAATTGACTGCGAAGCTACAGCTATGATGTATCGCGACGGATGGTATTATTTATTAGGTACTCACGGAACCTGCTGTGATGGTCCTAACTCAACTTATAATATCCGCGTTGGTCGTTCTAAAAAAGTAACAGGTCCTTACATTGATAATTTGGGAATTCCAATGTTAAAAGGCGGCGGAAAACTTGTTGCTGCTGCAGTCGGAAAATACCAAGGTCCAGGTCACTTTGGTTTAATAGACCTTGGTGATGATGTTCAAAAATGTTCATTCCATTACGAGTCAGATTTAGATAGAAACGGATTAAGTGTTTTAGCGATCCGTCCGCTTCTTTGGAAAAACGGCTGGCCATTAGCTGGTGATGAATTCAGACAAGGAACATATCAGATTCAATCAGAAGGCAGCGGTTACGGATTGGAAATTGCTGTCGATTTTGTTAGACTTCAAGGCGGGATGCGCTTTTTCAGACGCGATAAAAATGCTCCGATAAAACCTATTGCGCCTCAGGTTCTTGCCGATGTTGACAGCGGCTGGGCAAAAGGAAATATTGAAGTTCGTATCGGTGATTTTATGAACAGACCTCATCAGAAATGGACAATTACTCCGGTTGAAAATGCCGGCGGTTATTTTGGCGCACCGTTTTATAAAATAACTATTGAAGGAACAGAAAGAGCTTTGGCAGCAACTGCTGAATTAGAAGTAACAACTGTACCATCATTTACAGGCGCTCCTGAACAGCTTTGGCAAATCGATCAGTTAATTGATGGTTCATATCGTATTATGCCTAAAAAGATTCCTAATTCAGATGAAAAATTAGCTCTTACAGCTGTTGGTTACAGTACTCCTACTTTAGCAAAGTTTGATCCGAAAAGCGACAGAGCAAAATGGAATTTTAAACTCCCGTAAATATTTTAATAAAAGACACTCTTTTTTCAGGGTGTCTTTTTTTTCTTTATCATACCCAACTTTTTAATGTAAATTTTTGTAACAAAACTAAATTTTTGGATAATATTTTGTTTATTGAATATTGACACATTTAATTGTAATTTAAGATGTAATTAATGTTAGAAATCTCAATAAAAAATGGAGAAAAAAATGAAAAGTTGTACCACACTATTTTTAGTTATCTTAATGGTATCATTTAGTTTAGCGCAGGATTTAAACGGAAAATGGAAAGGAAATGTAAGCACCCCAAACGGCGATATGGAACTGGAATTTAATTTTAAAGCTACTGATGCTACGCTTACTGGCGATATAACATCTGCAATGGGTTCAATTCCTATTGAAAACGGCAAAATTAACGGAAATGAATTTTCTTATGATATAAATATTAATGGAAGCGTTTTCAGCAATTCAGGAAAACTTGAAGGCGATATTATTAAAATAAGTAACCCGATGATGGAAGAGGGCATGATATTGAATAGAGTTTCTGATAAATCCAAGATTGACGGAAAGTGGAATGGAACTGCAAGCAGCCCTCAGGGTGATTTTAAACTTACATTTACATTTGCAGTTGATGGAACCAAATTAACCGGTAAAAGTGCATCAGATATGGGTGATGCTGATATTATTAACGGAACTGTTAACGGAAATGATTTTTCGTTTGATATTGATGCAGGCGGAATGGTTATCACCCATAAATGCAAGTATATGCCAGACGACTCAATTGAAGCAAAAGTTCTTGTTATGGAACAGGAAATGGTTATGAAATTAACAAGAGCAGCTCAGTAATATAAAAATTACAGCTATATTCTTGATTTTTACAACTCTTGAATAAAATGTCTAAAAATAAGAATTATATTTTAAACAGATATGAGTCAGTTCTTTTTGACTCATATCTGTAAAATAAAAAGCTGCAGAACTTTTTTATGTCATTCCAAAAGTTATCTTCCTTTTTAAACTTTTCTCTCCTTCCCTCTCTTATAAATATCAGAAACTAAGTTTTATAAAAGCATATAGATTTTTATTATTCCTTTATTAAATTTTTCTTATATTACATCCGAAATTGGAATTGATAAATTAAAAATAATATACGAACTTAAAATCAGTTTTCCATTTTTAATTATAATTTGGAAATCGGCAGATTTTTTCCTGATTGCAGTAATGTTTTAATGATTACTTATTACAAAGAACAACTAAATGTTATTTGAATAACTTACTAAAAAACTAATCTTGTAACAAACTGGAGGATTATTTATGCAAAGAATTACATTATTTAGAAATTTTATTTTTAGCTCCATTCTTTTTGCTGCTATGTTAGCAAATTTTTCGCTAAAAGCACAAATTGTTACAAATGGAAGTTTTGAAGAAACTGACACAGGTTCTTATGCCAGTAATCTAGCCGGAATTAAAGGCTGGTTAATGCAATTATCTGATGGAGCTGTAGCCGATTTCAGCATTGTTGAAGGCGATGCTCAAAAAGGAAATAAATCTTTAAAGATTGTTATCGATACTGCCGGAACAAATGCTTGGTCTGTTCAGGCGGTTGGGGACAGCCTTGATGTTGTTCCTGGTCATAGCTACACTTATACAGTCTGGGCAAAAGCAAATGTCAGCGGAACCCAGGTTAATATCACTGTAGGGAATTATTCTTACTCTGAGTATGGTGCAATTAGACCTGCATCTCTAACAACCGATTGGCAGAAATTTACAATAAATTTTACAGTAAGTGATGCTCAAACAATTATCAGAGCTCCTATACATTTTAATTCTGCTACAAATGTCGGCAGAGAAATATATATTGATAATTTAATGATTAAAGATAATACTGCGGCTTTAACCCCGATTATTGTTGAAGCAGAATCAGGAGTTGTTGGCAGCGGTTTTAATCTTTTACAAGATGGCGAAGTTGATTACGCTACTATTCAAACTACTTCTTCCGCATACAACCCTGAAGACACTAGCAGAGTAATTACATTTGATGTTACTTTCCCGGATTCAGGCAGCTACGATTTATTTGCACGCGTTCGTGTTGGAGCAAATAATTATAACGACGACAGTTTCTTTTTTGGAAACGGTTTCGATGAAAAAGATGCAACTGTTGATTCTCTATGGATTTTTGTAAACGGATTAGCCGCAGCTGGCTTTTCAGGTGCAGAGGAAGTTGTAAGAGATGCTGGCGGATTAGGTTCAGGTGTTTGGAAATGGATAAACTTATCCCGCAATGCTTTTCCTAGTAAATCAGTTACATTTATTATAGAAGAAGATAGCTTAAACAAAATATTCCAAATTGGCGGCAGAGAAGACGGACTTGATATAGATAAATTTGCATTCGGTAAATCTTACTTATTCTATACTGTCGAAAATCTCGATAGCGTTACTCCAGGTTCAGTTGTTGACCCAACTAATATTTGGCAGGGACCGCCTTTGGCAAGCAATCAGCCAAAATTTGTAGGAAATATTTACAGTACCCCGCAAAAAGCAAATTTTGCTTCATACTGGAATCAGGTAATTGCTGAAAATGCAGGTAAATGGGGAAGCGTTGAAGGAACAAGAGATGTATATAATTGGGCTGAATTAGATGCTTCGTATAAACTTGCCAAGGATAATGGATTCCTTTACAATTTTCACGTTCTTCTTTGGGGCGCTCAGCAACCAGCTTGGATTAATGATTTAACAGCAGAAGAACAGCTTGAAGAAATTCAGGAATGGTTTGATTCTGTTGCTGTAAGATATCCTGATATTGATGTTCTGCAAGTATTAAATGAACCTCTTAATGGTCATAATCCACCTGACGGTCAGAATGGCAGAGCCAACTACAAAACAGCTTTAGGCGGTAACGGCACAACCGGCTGGGATTGGATTCTTACAGCTTTTAGAATGGCGCGCGCTACTTTCCCGAATACAAAATTAATGCTTAATGATTTTAGTATCATTAATGATGTTAATGCTACATCAACATATAAGACAATTATTAAACTGCTTCAGAAAGAAAATTTAATAGATGTAATCGGTGAACAGGGACACGCTTTTACTACAACTGCAACAAATTCAGTTATGAAAAGAAATCTTGATACTTTAGCAAAAACAGGATTACCTATTCATATAACTGAATTGGATATTGACGGAACTGATGATAATGTTCAACTTAACAGTTACAAAAGAATCTTTCCATTATTGTACCAGCATTCAAGAGTGGAAGGAATAACATTATGGGGCTGGAGACCTGGATTATGGAGAAATACTGAAGGAGCTTATTTAGTTAACCAAAGCGGTGCAGAAAGACCTTCATTAGTTTGGTTACGCGATTATTTAGATACAGTGTCTGTAAATCCTGTTTCCGTTGAAGATGTTTCGGATTTACCTACCAGCTTTTCTCTTTCGAATAATTATCCTAATCCGTTTAATCCGGAAACAA
>CAYTFZ010000020.1:29550-33261 GCA_964437215.1 uncultured Melioribacteraceae bacterium
CCTACCAGCTTTTCTCTTTCGAATAATTATCCTAATCCGTTTAATCCGGAAACAATAATTAATTATTCGATTCCCAGCGCTGCTAAAGTATCTTTAGTTGTCTACGATATTTTAGGCAAGGAAGTGGCTACTTTAGTTAACGACGTTAAATCTGCTGGTCATTACTCAGCAATTTTCAATGCTAATAATCTTGCGAGCGGTGTATATTTTTACAGATTAAATGCCGGCGATTTTTCTTCAATTAAGAAAATGGTGTTGCTGAAGTAAGCTAAGCCAGTTGTAATTATGACTTATGGAAGGGATATCCTGTTATTGGGTATCCCTTTTTTTTTAGTCAAAATACACTATTGTAATTTTAACTTAAATCCTTTAATCGGAAATAAAATAATGACAGATTTGGCATTATTAGTTACCGCTTTTAAATCTCTGGGTTAATCTTAATATTCTTTTGGGGTATAATAAAGCGGAAAGGATTCCGCTTTATTTCACAAATTCTGTTTTCGAAGGGGGGAAAATAGTTAACTGAACATCCTAAACAATCTCAATGTTTTTATCCTTTAAAATTTCTAAAGCCATTTCGCGGAGTTTATATTTCTGGATTTTTCCCGATGCTGTCATCGGATAGTTTTCCACAAAAAAAACATATTTAGGAATTTTGAAACGCGATATTTTCCCTCGGCAAAAATCAATTACATCTTCTTCACAAATTGCTGCATCCTGTTTTTTTATTATGAAAGCACCAACCTGCTCGCCATATTTTTCGGAAGCAACACCGGCAACCTGTACATCTTTTATTCCGGACATAGTATAAAGAAATTCCTCTATTTCACGCGGATAAATATTTTCGCCTCCGCGGATAATCATATCCTTTATTCTGCCTGTAACCTTGAAATAGCCATCCTTTGTTTTAACACCCAAATCACCCGAATGCAGCCACCCATCTTTGTCAATAACTTCGGCTGTTGCCTGCGGATTTTTATAATACCCTTTCATCAGACTGTAGCCGCGGCAGCAGATTTCTCCCTGCACATCAGGCGGACATTCTTTTCCGGTTTCAGGATCAATTATTTTCACTTCAATTTCCGGTAACTCTCTGCCCACTGTAGAAACTTTTATTTCTATCGGATCATCAGTCCGCGTTTGTGTCATCACCGGTGAGTTTTCTGTTAATCCGTATGCAATAGTAACATCCTTCATATTCATTTTATCAATCACTTTGCGCATTACATCAATAGGACAAGGAGAGCCAGCCATAATTCCTGTTCGCAGCGAACTGAGATCGAACATCGGAAACATAGTATGATTGAGTTCGGCTATAAACATTGTAGGTACTCCGTAAAGAGCAGTAGCCTTTTCCTTTTGAACCGAAGCAAGAACCATTACCGGATCGAATGATTCCGTTAAAATTGTTGTTGCACCATGTGTTAATATTGCCATTACCCCTAAAACTATTCCAAAACAATGAAACAAAGGGACAGGCAGTACTACTTTTTCTTTGTCGGTAAATTTTTGACACTCCCCTATTCCAAAACCATTGTTAAGGATGTTGTGGTGAGTGAGCATAACACCTTTAGGAAAGCCCGTTGTGCCTGATGTGTACTGCATATTTATTACTTCGTGGCAATGCAGATTTTTTTTACAGGCATTAAGCTGTTCGTCATCAATATGTTCGCCTAAAAGAATAAGCTCCTGTGTGTTATACATTCCGCGGTGTTTTTCGGGACCGATAAACACAACATTTTTAAGATACGGAAATTTTTCGGATACAAGATGTCCCCTTTGATGAATTCTGAGCTCAGGAACAAGCTCATAAACCATGCTTACATAATCGCTGTCCCTGAATCCTCCAATAATACACAAAGTATGCAAATCTGCATTGTTAACAAGATATTCAAGTTCGTGTGTTTTATAGTTAGTGTTTACCGTTACAAGCACAACGCCTATTTTTGCTGTTGCAAAAGCAAAAGTAAGCCAGTCCGGAACGTTTGTAGCCCATATCCCTAAATGGTCTCCTTTTTTCAGCCCTATTGCCATAAGACCTTTTGCTAGGTTGTTTACCCGCTTGTCAAATTCGGAATAAGTAAAATTGAGATTTCGGTCGGAGAAAATTATAAAGTCTTTATCAGGCCATATACGGGCATTTTCTTCAAGAACTTCGCCAAGAGTTTTTTCTATCATCTGCATAAATTTTTCACTTTAAATTGGGATATAAACAACAGCAAGAATTTTTGCATCACTGCCGCCTGTTGCATGAACATGATGCTGCACAATTGAATCGTAATAAATTGTATCACCTTGCTTAAGAATATACTTATCATTTCCGTAAACAACTTCAATTTCACCTTGAAGAACATAAATAAATTCCTCACCTTCGTGCGAAGATAAAATATATTCGTCACTATTCGATTTTACGTCAATAATAAAAGGTTCCATATGTCTGCCGGTCTTTTTTGCAGCCAGCGGAAAATATTGCATTGACGTTCTTTCGGTTGCATTATTGTTCGAAAAATTAATTGCTGCGCAGCATTCACCGTTTTTGCATATTGTAGGACCAATATTTTCGTGATCTTCCATAAAAGTACCCAGCCTTACACCAAGCGCGCGGGCTATCCGGATTAAAGGTGCAAGAGAAGGAATAATTTTATTATTTTCAATTTCCTGCAACTGAATAGAAGTTACAGAAGCTCTTTCTGCTAATATTTCCTGTGAAATGTTAAGATTTTCTCTCAACCGGACAATTCTGCTGCCTATTTGTTTTTCCATAATTTTCGTATTCTGTTTTTATTATGTATTTAATTTCTAATCATTTCTTTTTAGGAATAATAATATAAGACAATTGAATCTTTTAGTAAACAAAACTCTTTTATTTCCTTATAAAATTTCAGTGGAATTTTTACAAGAAATGAGCTGTTTAACTTTCCAAAAGAAGATTCTTTAAATCGAGCTCAATTTTTTCATCGCAGTAAAAAGGTTCGCCATAATCTTTTCCTATTTTAAATCCTGCTACCTGCGAGCGTGATTCGAGATATTTGATAAACCCGGGACGGCTTATATATGTTACGGGTCCTTCAACCTCAGGATTATGAAACTGCGATGAATAAGCTTTAACGGCTTCCATTTTTATATTGAATGTATCGGAAATGTCAACTATAAAGCTCGGTTCAAATTCCCAGGACTGAGCAAAATAATATAGTTTTTTAGGACGGTAAGGCTCCTGTTTATCTCCTTGATATTCAGTTTCGTATTTGTAAACACCCGAAAGAAACCACGCATCTTTAATAGCTTCTGCCGCTCCGGTATGGTCGGGATGACGGTCGTGTTTATGCGGTGCAAAAATAATTTCAGGTTTGTACTTCCTAATTGAAATTATAATTTTTTTTATAAGCTCTTCATTTGGTTTTACTTTACAATCGGGATGATTCAAATTTTCTCTGATAGAAATGCCTAAAATATTTTTTGCCTTTTCTGCCTCCAAATCCCTGATTTCGGCACTTCCCCGTGAACCCATTTCTCCGCGTGTTAAATCTATTACTCCTACCTTTTTCCCTTCTTTTACGAGCCGCGCAACCGTTCCGCCCATTGCAAGTTCAACATCATCAGGATGCGCCCCGAAAGCGATAACATCAAGTTTCATATTTTCCCTTTCCGATTTTGATTTCTTTCAATTCTTTACTGTATTTTAAAGTAATTAATATTTATGATATTTTTCCT
>CAYTFZ010000021.1:0-16708 GCA_964437215.1 uncultured Melioribacteraceae bacterium
ATAAAAATGCTTTATCCTTAAAAGAGCTGCTGAAATAACTCACAACATATACCAGTTAATATAGTTTTACCCGAATCCAAGCATCATAAATCCTTCATCTTAAGAATGGATCAGGAACAAAATTAACTTTATCGTATCATCCTAAAATATTTTTGGGGTGCTGCATTTTGGAAAACAGGAAGAAATATACATTTTAAAACTTTTAGTATTTAAAAAATGATTTGAGGAAATAAAAAATGACTGTATTAAAGGGGGAGTATTTAAAATTTTTATCCTTTAATAACTCCAAGGGGACGAATCCGGGCGACTTTTTTGCTTATTCCCGCATTGTGCATTGTATCAACAACATCCGAAACATCCTTGTAAGCAAAAGGCATTTCTTCGGCTATTGTTTTAAGACCTTTAGCTTGTATTTCAATTCCTTTCTTTTTCAGTTCTCCAATTAAATCGCGTCCTTTCCCTGTAAGCAAAGCCTGGTGCCTGCTTTGAAGTCTGCCTGCGCCATGGCAGGAACTTCCGAAAGTTTCGTCCATTGCTTTTGCAGTTCCCATAGCAATAAAAGAATAACGCCCCATATCACCGGGAATTAAAACAGGCTGGCCGATTTCCCTGTATCTAAGAGGAATATTTACCGAACCGGGTGCAAAAGCTCTTGTAGCTCCTTTTCTGTGAACGCAGACTTTTTTTATTTCCCCGTCAATATTGTGTTCTTCAATTTTTGCTATGTTGTGGCATACATCGTAAATCAGTCCGAAACCCAAATCTTTTTCTCTTATTTTAAGCGTTTTCTCCAGACTTTTTTTTGCGAGATGCATAATAATCTGGCGGTTGTTCCAGGCAAAATTGGCAGCACAATTCATTGCACTAAAATATGCTTCTCCTTCGCCGGAGTTAACAGGAACGCATACAAGCTGTTTATCGGGAATACTGATTCCGTATTTATTTCCCGCATTTAAAAATTTTCTCAGATAATCATCGCAAATCTGATAACCCAATCCTCTGGAACCTGTATGAATAAGCAAGACAATTTGATTTTTAAAAAGTCCCATAACATTTGCAGTCCGTTCATCAAATATTTCATCCACAATATCAATTTCCAGAAAATGATTTCCCGAACCAAGCGTCCCTGCCTGATCCATACCTCGTTCAATTGCTCTTGCAGATACAAATGAAGGATCGGCGTTTTTAAGGCATCCTTTTTCTTCGGTAAACTCAATATCACTTTCGGTGGCCATTTCTCTTTCGGCAGCCCATTCCGAACCTTTAACCAGAATTTTCATTACTTCTTTTCCGGAAATCTTGCTGATTGCGCCGCTTGCGCCAACGCCTGTAGGTATTGATTGAAACAATCCGGTTATAATATCAGGAATTTTATTTTTTATCTGATCAAAACAAAGGTCTGTTTTTGCAAGCCGCACTCCGCAGTTTATATCGTAACCCACGCCGCCGGGAGATATAACGCCGGTTTCAAAATCTGTTGCGGCAACTCCGCCAATAGGAAATCCGTAACCCCAATGAATATCGGGCATAGCGAGACTGTATTTCTGAATTCCCGGAAGTTGCGCTACATTTATTACCTGCTTTAACGACTCGTCTTTGCCTATGCATTTTTCAAGCATTTTTTCGGAAGTATAGATTCTTCCGGGCACAGTCATTTTTCCGCTTTTGGGAATTTCCCAAAGATAATCGGTTATTTTGTTTATTTCTATTCCATTGAATATCATATGTCAATGACTAGTTTTACAGAATACAAATTATCTTTTTTTTCAATAGCTGCATTATGATAAGTTACAGCTTTAATTTCATTAACAAATTTATGTTTTCCGGAAGAAAATTGCTCACCCAAAAGAATGACCTCGAGCATAATTATATTGTTTTCAGATGATATCGACAGCGATTTGACAGAATTAAAGATGAACTTTTTTGTAATAAAAAAGTAATTTATTTCATTTAAAAAAATGATAAGTAAATCTTCTAAAGAACCGGACTGTAAAGAAATCTTAAATTCCGATTTATTATTGCCTTTATATTTCTGAAAAACACATTCTTTTAAAGCAAAAGCAGCCGAAATAAAAAGCTCCTCGCAAGATTCTGCTTTTATTTCGACTGCAATATCAGCTGTGTGATCTGTAAAACTATAATTTCCCAAAACGGGTTCAGCTCACTTTTTCTTTAATAAAATTACCTGGTCATCGGATTTCAAAACATTATTATAAAAACTCTTAAAATCCTGATAATCTTTTACATCAATTTCGCGGTTGCGGAAAATTATATTTCTTTCGGCAACAATTTTATTATTCTTAAATTCATACTTGATATTGTAACTGCCTCCGTTATACGAAAAGCTGCCGGTTCCTTTTTCATTAACAGGAATATATTCCTGCGGAATTTCAATTTCGAAAGTCTCGCTCATTTTATCGGCGTAAGGCCAGTAAAGAAACGGATAAGTTCTGCTTTCATAAGAAAGAGCTTTAAGAGGGAACAATTTATCGGACCAAGGAATTTTCAGCATTTTAAAATCGCCTGCTTCGGTTAAGTAATCGGGAATAGTCATATCTAAAGTATAATTAACAATATCCAAACTGCTGTCAATATTCTCGGTTTCAAATTTATTCAGAACCATGTTTGGATATTCCTGTGCCAGCGATTCGGACATAGTTTTATGCTTTTCGGAACTTCCAAGATAGCGGAAATTTGCTTTGAAATCGCCTACAGCAGCTCCTTTTCGTGTATTGTTGGAAAACAAATTAATTTTATTATCGCTGGTAAGTTTGCATTTTGTATCTCTTATTATTTCACTTTGAATAATATTTTCGGAATCAAGATAAATAGAATTGGAATTCCCGTTTTTAATGATAAGAGAGAATGCTCCGCGATCAGGTTCGGGTAAAGCTGCAAAAGGATAATTCTGGGCAGTAAGATCAAGATAAATAGGTCCTTTATTGGAATTAACCGATACAATTGCATGATTGAATGCTATAGAAGGAAGAATGTTTTTGTTAAGTCCCTGATCCTTTGTGTTTACCAATACATAATCGGCCGAAACCCCGATTTCACTTAACATTGCAATGCATAAAGTTGCCAGATCTTTACAGTCTCCGATTCTTGTTACCAAAACATCTCTGGCCGATTGCGGAGTAAATGCCGATTGCCGGAAAGAAACGCTGCTGTATTGAATATTTTCGGTGATATATTCGTATATCTTTTTTATTTTCTCATCAATGTTACGTTCCGGAATATTTGCAGTAATCTCTTTTACGG
Organism: uncultured Melioribacteraceae bacterium; assembly: GCA_964437215.1. GTDB lineage: Bacteria > Bacteroidota > Ignavibacteria > Ignavibacteriales > Melioribacteraceae > JAAYAN01. The sequence goes on from CAYTFZ010000021.1 coordinate 3,262, forward strand.
TTTCTTTAATTTCGTAACTAGGACGTACTTTTGTGTATGTAATATCCTTATACCAGTCAACAAGATAATTCCAATTGTCCAGACTTGAAATAAAAAGCGCTTTCCCAACTTCCGTGATACTTGGCATATTATATTCGTATTTCAATCCGGGCTGATCTTTAATTATCCACTCGTATAATTTCCCGTCGCCTGTTTTTGTAACAGAAACCGGGTCTTTGCTCATATTCTGTGCAGAATAATTAAATTTATTATTTTCGGGAATAAGCAGTGAATAGCTTATATATTTTACAGGATAGTAGTAATTGAAATAAAACTCATCCCAAAACTGGTCAGAAAGTTTTCCGTTATAGAAATTTTTAACTTTCCATTTTAAATAAACGAAATCGTTGCTTTCTAAAGATTTAAAAACAATGTGATTGTCATCGTTATCAGCTTGAACTTGAGTTCCGTCTTTTTTAATTACAACTGCTTTCTCTACAATTAAGCCCTCGGAATATGGATTATAAGGAATATAGAATTCCTTAAATGTATTAATTCCGTCTGTGTTAAAAGTGCGAATCAGCAATTCCCGCGAATATTCCGAAGCGCCTTCCTCGTAAACAACTCTGTCCAATTTATCAAGAATTATCATCAACTGGTCGTCGGGACAGTCTGTTGAAGATGGGGAATTTTTAACGAGTGAATCAACATTAAACTTTTTAAAATAACTGTATGCCGGAGGTTTTCCCTGAAGCTCGCGTAGTTTATCGCGCGAATCAAAATTAGATTGGTTGTATCTCAAAGAATTTTTATACGAATTTTCAGCCTCGTTTTTATTTCCTGCTGCCCGCTTAATTTCTGCAAGCTGCGCCCAGTAATTTGTACTGTTTGGGCAGATATCCAAAGCTTGGCGGATGTATTTTTCTGCTTTTTCGTACTCCTGTCTTGCATAAAATGTTTTAGCCATTTCGTGTAAATAACCAACAGCAGCAGGATCTATATCAAGAATTTCGAGATATGTTTTTTCCCATTCGTCAATTCTGCCAAGTTTTTGTAAAATAGCACCTTTGTTGTAAAGTGCAGTTTTACTGTTAATATTCTGAATGTATTTATCAACAATATTTAATGCTCCTTCGAGATCATTTTTAAGAGCTAATTGGATTGTCATCTCGATATTTGCAAATTCCCATACTAAAGGATATTTTTCAAAAGCTTCTTTCGAAAGTGCAATAAGCTTTTCTATATTTCCTTTTTTAGCATGCAAAGAAATTGCAGTTGTATAATAAAGCTGCGATTCCGGTGAAATATCAGCCAGTTTATTTAATAATTCTTCAGCGGCAGCATAATCCTGATTTCTTAAGTTTTCTCCGATTTTTGCTGTTATAAGCAACGAATTTTCATTATCCAGCAGATAAAGCTTTTCGCGCACAGAAGAAGCTTCATCGTATTTCTCACCGCGAAGATAAGCTTCTAAAAGAATTGTTAAAAACAAAGCCGAGTTAGGATATTGTTTTAAGCCATCTTTTAATACTAATTCTGCTTCAATTGCTTTATCGTTTCGTAAATAGGAATCTGCCAACAAGAGATAATTTTCCATTTCTGCAGGCTGGTTTTTAATCTTGCGCAGGAAGTATTCTTCAGCAAAGTTAGGAATGTATTTACAGCTTAAGTTTTCTGCTTTTGTATATTTTTGATTTTCAGCTGAATATTTAATACCTTCTAAATCATTCCCTTCAGTATCCGAAAGTCTGATAAGAAAATTGCAATTGTTGATTTCGGAAAAACCGCATTTTATTAGGAGTCTGTTCCAACCTTTAGTAAGTTCTGTTTCAATTATATATGTATCAAGATCGTTATTATTTTCATCAAAATAATCATAAATCATAAAGTCATTTAGAAATATTTTCAGCGAACCGGAAGTACCGGCTCTTACCAGCACTTTTTGATTTTGCGGAGAATAAATAAAAGTGTTCCCGTAAAAAATTGCTTCATTAAATGCAAAATATCTGTTGAAATCAATCCATCCGTCGGGGCGTACTTTTTTTATCGGGAACCATTTTGCAGGAACGCCGTTTTTACCTGTATATTCGGCATTTTCTGTATATTCGGTTTCGGGAGGGAATTTTTTATCGAACCCCGATGCAGAAATATTATCGAACGGACCAATTATTTGCCAATTTAGAATCGCATTAATTTCGCTGTTATATTTTTGTGAAAGTTCTTTATTTCCTCTTTCCAAGTAAAATTCAGCAAGTCTTTCTTTTATCATTGCAGGAAGGATTTTTAGATTGTCGGGGTATTCAACAGCTTTTTTTAATACAGTAGGTATCTCCCCTTCTTTTTCAGAATTGGTCATTTCGCTGTTAAAAACTAAAAGCGACGAGTAGAGATAAGGCTGAAAAGATGTTTCGGAATCGATTATATTTTTAAAATAACTCCAAGCATCGGGCATATTTCCTTTATATCTGTTGAAATAATATAAACCCAGGTTTGCACGCAGATTATTTTTATCTGATTCGATTACAGAAAGAAAAAGATTACGTGATTCGGGAAAATTATTATTACACAATTTTTCCCAAGCCTCGTTTTCTTTATTGTTTTGCGGATAAATCTTAAAAAAACTGACAGATGACAATAAAATCAATAAGAAAAGAATATTCTTCATTTTTATTCCCCAAAGTATAATGTTTGTAGCAGACTTATAAACCTTTAATTTTGTTCTGTTCCAAAAACAAAAAGCAATGTAAAATTACATTTAAATTTGAAATTATGTGACATTTTTATGGAATGAGATGCCTATAAAAAAAAAGTGACAGAATTATTTCTGTCACTTCAAATAATATTTAAAACAAAAAAGAAAATTTTTCTAAAACTTCAGCTCAAATCATCAGTGTATAAATCTGCTTTAATAAAATTAAAAAAATAAAAATTATTTTTTAACTTCGTGCGACCAAGCTTTAATTGCTTTTAAAATATCATCAGCCGAGCTAATTATAGCTTCTTTGTTTTTAGCAGAAGCATTCGATAATAAATTTTCACTGACTTTAGTGAAACTTGCAGACAGGGCTCTCATAATTGGAATGCAAGTATTTGTTAAATGAACAATAACATTTCTTTTATCGGTCTGGTCTATCTTTCTGATAACATATTTTTTTGCTTCAAGAGCAGTAACAATATGTGTGATTCTTCCAGGAGTTAATTCAAGGGTAGAACAAATTTCCTTGACTGAAAGAGAAGTTTTATCGCCGAATAATTTTAATGTTTTATATTCAGCGGGAGTAAGATTATAAAGAGCAGCAAATTCGTTTTGCTTTTCGATAAAAGTGTGCGAAAGTTCGCAAATTACATTGGCAAGTTGAGTTGCCATTTTTTCTACGTTATTTGTTTCCATAGGATCCTTTAAATAATTTATTAGTAAAAATAATATTAATTACAAGTATAAGCAATATTTATATTTAGCAATGTGATTATCGTTAAGTTTTTTAAAAAATGTAATTTTTTTTAATTAAATTTGTTCCAAAAAAAAAGAGAATAAATTGAAAGTTGCTGTTACAGGTGGTGCGGGTTATATCGGTTCTCATTTTATACGTGAATTAGTAAAGAACAATGATGACATTTTTGTAATTGATAACCTTATAAGAGGTCATAAAGAATCACTTCCTCGAAAAGTTAATTTTATAAAAATGAACATTAACAATTATAATAAAATATTTCCACTATTTTGTAAAGAAAAATTTGATGCTGTTGTACATTTTGCTGCTTTTGCATATGTAGGGGAGTCTGTTGAAAATCCCGGGTTATACTACGACAATAATGTAACAGGCAGTATTAATCTGATTAAAGCTGCGGCAGATGCCGGAATTAAGAAATTTATATTTTCGTCAACTTGTTCACTTTACGGTAATCCCGAGTCTGTTCCCATTACAGAAAAAGAAAGCATAAAACCGTTAAATCCTTATGCCAAAACGAAACATATTATTGAAAATGTATTACAGGATTTTGAAAAATCGGCAGGAATTAGCTATGTTGCTTTGCGTTATTTTAATGCCGCCGGAGCTCACATAAACGGAGAAATCGGAGAAAGCCACGAACCGGAACCTCATTTGATTCCGCTTGTCCTTCAAACAGCGCTGGGCAAACGCGATCAAATTTATGTTTTCGGCGATGATTATGATACGGCAGACGGCACTTGTATACGCGATTATATCCATGTTTCCGATTTGGCAAAAGCGCATCTGCTGGCTTTGAATCATCTTAATTCGGGGAAAAAATCGGAAATAATTAATTTGGGTACCGGCAGCGGCTATTCTGTTAAAGAAATAATAAGCATTTCCGAAAAAGTAACCGGCAGGAAAATTAAATATTCTATTGCACCGCGGCGTGAAGGGGATCCGGCAGTTTTAGTAGCCGATAATTCCTACGCGCAAAAAATTCTTGGCTGGAAGCCCGAATTCGATCTTGAACAAATTATTTCAACTGCCTGGAAATGGCATCAAAACCCAAAATATTGAAAATATGATAGCAGAAAAATTTGAAATAGAAGGACTTGTATTAATTGAGCCGGATGTTTTTTCGGATACACGCGGCTTTTTTTTTGAATCTTATAATAAGCATAAATACGAAAATATTATTCCGGGTGTTAGTTTTCTTCAGGATAATATTTCTAAATCCTGTAAAAATACTTTACGCGGTTTACACTATCAAATAGGTGAAAATGCACAGGGAAAACTCTGCCAGGTAATTTCAGGTGAAGTGCTTGATGTTGCTGTGGATATCAGGTTTTCGTCGCCTACATTCGGGAAATATCAGGCAGTTGTGTTATCTTCCGAAAATAAAAAACAATTTTGGATACCCCCGGGATTTGCTCACGGTTTTGCAGTTCTTTCGGAAGAAGCGATATTTATGTATAAATGCACAGCTCTTTACTCAAAAAAAGATGAGAGATGTATCATTTACAACGATTCCGATCTAAAAATTAATTGGGGTATTGAAAATCCCGTAATTTCTGAAAAAGATTTGCTGGGCAGAAAGCTTAAAGACATTGATAAAGATTTTGAATTATAAATCAGGAGGATAGGTGAATCTTGCAGTTGTTGGTACTGGTTATGTAGGATTAGTTTCGGGAACTTGTTTTTCGGAAATGGGAAACAGCGTAATCTGTGTAGATAATAATCCCGTGAAACTGAAAAAATTAAAGGATGCGGAAATCCCTATTTACGAACCGGGGCTGGATATGCTCTTCTATAGGAATATAGCTAAAAAACGTCTTGAGTTTACAGACGATTTAAAATATGCTGTAATGAAATCGGAAATAATCTTTTTGTGCCTTCCAACTCCTCAGGGCGAGGACGGTTCGGCTGATTTGAAATATGTTTTCGGGATTGCTGAGGATATCGGAAAAATCCTTTCTGAAGATAAAGATGAAAAATTCAGAATATTTGTTAATAAAAGCACAGTTCCAGTAGGAACATCACAGTCTGTAACAGCAATACTCGAAAAATATAAAGTCAGAAATTTCGAAGTTGTATCCAATCCCGAATTTCTTCGCGAAGGTTATGCCGTGGAAGATTTTATGAAACCCGACCGTATTGTAATAGGGGCGAAATCCGAAAAAGCTTTTCAGATTATGAGGACATTGTACGAACCGTTTGTGCGTCAGGGAAATCCGATAATTGAAATGGATCCGCAAAGCAGCGAAGTTACCAAATATGCAGCTAATTCTTATCTTGCTATGAGAATTACCTATATGAATGAGCTGGCAAATTTCTGCGAAAAAGTCGGAGCAAATGTCGATTTAATCCGTAAGGGTATGGGAACAGATTCCCGGATTGGAAAAAGATTTCTTTTTGCAGGCATCGGGTACGGCGGTTCCTGTTTCCCAAAAGATGTAAATGCTTTGATAAAAACTTCTTCGGAAAAAGGTTCGGAAATGCGGCTTCTAACTCTTGTTGACCGCATTAACAAAGATCAGAAATTAATACTTGTTCAAAAAATTGCTGAACATTTTAATGGTGAAATAAAAGGTAAAATTTTTGGAATTTGGGGTCTGGCATTCAAACCTAATACTGATGATATGAGGGATGCTCCTTCGATTGTGATAATAAATGAATTGTTAAAAATGGGTGCTAAAATAAAAGCGTACGATCCGGCTGGAATGGAAAATGCTAAATTTTATCTCGGTGATAAAATTGAATATATGAATGAAGAGTATTCTGTCCTCGAAAACATTGACGCTTTATTGGTATTAACAGAATGGAATGAATTTCGTAATCCGGATTTTAATGTTATTTCTTCTAATCTTAAAAACAAACTTATATTCGACGGGAGAAATATTTACGATCCGAGAAAGATGAAAGAATTAGGCTTTACCTATTACAGTATTGGAAGGCAGCCTGTAAAACAGTAAAAAATGGGTTTTAAGAACCTAGAATTTTGTCGTAATATTGTTCGTACTGCGGAACAATAATATTCTTATTGAAAACATTTACGGCTGTATTTCGGCAGTTTTGCGAAAATGTTTGATATTTTTTTTCGTTTTTTAGCAGACTAACAACATATTTAGCCATACGTTCGATATCGCCGAATTCTGCAATAAAACCGGTTTCGTTATGAACAACAAGTTCAGGCAGACCGCCAACGCTGGAACTTATTACCGGTACTCCGCAGGACATAGCCTCGAGCGCTGAAAGACCGAAACTTTCCGATTGGGAAGGCATAAGGAAAATATCGGCTGCGCTTAACAACTCGGCAAGAGCGTCTTGTTTTCCTAAGAAAAAAACATCTTTCTGTAAATGTAATTCGCGGACAAGTCTCTCGCAATCCGAACGGTCAGGTCCGTCGCCTATTAAAACCAATTTTGCCGGTATCTCTTTTTTCACGCGCTCAAGTATTTTTATTGTATCCGATACTCTTTTTACTGGACGGAAATTAGATGTGTGCATTAAAATCTTTTCGTTTTCAGGGGCAACCATTTTCTTGAAATTTTCATTGGAAACTTTTTTATAAATATCAGTATCAATAAAATTATAAATAACTTCTATATCTTTCTCAATATGATAATTTGTTAAAGTTTTTTCTTTTAAAAAACGCGAAACTGCTGTAACTCCGTCGCTTGCTTCGATACTGAACTTAACAAGCGGAAGAAATGAAGGCTCAAGCCCCACAAGGGTTATGTCGGTTCCGTGAAGAGTTGTAATTACTTTTATATCCAAATTGCTTTTACGCAAAATTTGCTGCGCTAAATATGCACTTGTTGCGTGCGGAATTGCATAGTGAACATGAATGAGGTCGAGTTTTTCAAATTCAATCACTTCAAGCATCTTACTTGTTAAAGCAAGTGTGTAAAGATTATGTTCGAACAATGGATAATTGCTCATTTCAACTTCATGAAAAAAAATGTTTTTAACAAAGCGATTTAGGCGCTGAGGAATAGCGTAGCTGATAAAATGTACCTGATGACCTTTAGATGCAAGAGCTTTTCCCAGTTCCGTAGCCACAACTCCGCTTCCGCCGTAAGTGGGGTAACAAGTAATTCCTATTTTCATATTTACCGCAATTTATTATTATATTAGTCTAATAATACAAAAACTATTCAATATTTATCGAGAATAAAAAATTATGAAAATACTTGTAATCGGACAATGCGTTCTCGACACAATAATCGAGAACAATGCTGTAAAGATTCAACCCGGTGGAATTTATTATTCTGTTTCAGGATTTAATTCATTCCGAGCGGATACCGATCAAATTTTTCTGCTCACAAAAATTGATGAACCGAATTACAAATATTTTATAGAACAATTTTCTCAAATTACACTTGTCAACAACTTTTGCGAAGAAAAAATTCCTTATGTAAAATTAATAATTCATAAAGAGTTAGAAAGGGAAGAGCATTACGAAAACTTCAATTCCAGTCTCGATATTTCAAATATTTTTAACCAAGTAGAATATGATGGTATTTTTATTAATATGATAACCGGAAGTGATATTCTTCTTGAAGATTTACAGAAAATCAGACAAAGTTATAAAGGAATGATTTTTTGCGATATTCACACACTTGCGCGAGGAGTGAACAGTAAGGGTGAAAGAATTTTCAGGCAGATACCTGATGCTTCAAGTTGGCTTTCTAATATGGATATTGTTCAGGTGAATGAAAACGAAATAAAAACAATTTGCAATGCTGTAAATGAGGAAGCAACAGCAGAATTTGTATTGCAAAACGGAGTTAAAATATTTCTTGTAACTAAAGGAAGGAATGGCGTAACCTGTTATTTTAATCTTTCGGGGAAAAAAGGGAAAGTATCGCTGGAGGCATTAAAAGTAGAATCAAATAATTCGGTTGGTTGCGGAGATATTTTTGGGGCAGTATTTTTTTATTCATATATTTACAAAATGGATTTGCAGAAATCGTTGCAAAAAGCAGTTTTCGCAGCTTCCGAAACAGCTAAAATTAAAAACTTAAAAGAATTAACCAGATTAAAAGATGTTATCTACAGGAAATATTTTAAAGAACAGGATATTGATAATAGGCTCTAACGGAATGCTGGGGCAGCGTTTGTTAGAATATTATCAGAAAGATAATTTTACCGAAATATTTTGCGCATCGGTTGAACCGGAATCATTTATAAAAGATGTTGATTACAAGCAGACTGATATAACGAATAAAAACGATATCAAAGCTTTAATGAGGGCTTTTTATCCTGATGTAGTAATAAATGCCGCTGCATATACCAATGTAGATAAGTGTGAAACGGAAAAAGAAACTGCTTGGAAAATAAATGCTTTGGCCGTTGAGAACATTGCAAAGTATTCTTTTGCTTACAATGCTCATCTCATACATATTTCTACAGATTATGTTTTTGACGGACTAAACGGACCGTATACCGAAGAGGATAAAGTTAATCCCGTAAGCTATTACGGAAGAACAAAACTTGCCGGCGAAAATGCTATTAACTCGAGCAATGTTAAATATACCATAATTCGTACAAATGTTTTATACGGACCGGCTAAACACGGTCGGATGGATTTTGTTAAGTGGGTGGTAAATTCTTTAAGAGAGGGAAAAAATATTAATATTGTTACTGACCAGGTTAACAATCCTACTTATATAGATGATCTTGTTAATGGGATAGACAGTGCAGCCAGACTTTCGAAGGAAGGTTTATTTAACATTGGCGGTGCCGAGTTTTTATCGAGGCTGGATTTCACTTACAGGATAGCTGATTTTTTTAATCTCGATAAAAACTTAATAAAACCTATTGAAACAAAAGAGCTTAACCAGCCGGCAAAGCGACCATTAAAATCGGGACTTATAAATTCGAAATCCGAACGTGAGTTATTCTATAAACCTCTGTGTGTTGAAGAGACTTTCGCATTAATGAAAAATGAGTTAAACCTTTAATTGGGAATATTAATGCTTTTGGATTATGAGGGCTATATATTTGATCTTGACGGGACAATTTATGTCGATGATACTGTTATTCCTGATGCAGCTCGCACAATTAACGGACTTATTTCTTCAGGAAAAAAAGTAATTTTTATCTCAAACAAAACTACCGGGACATCTAAAGATTATTATAACTTTTTAAGGAAAAACGGATTTAATATTGATGCAGAGGATATAATAACATCTGCTGATGTTATATGTGAGTATTTATCTGTCAATTATAAGAAAGAAAAGTTCTTTGCAATTGGAGAAAAAAAAATTATCAGTCAGATTACTGAAGCCGGGCTTGTATATTCCGAAAATCCTCAGGAAATTAAAATAGTAATTGTTACTTTAGACCGCAAACTTAATTATAGCAAGTTGGAGATTGCTGCAAAAGCTCTGGAAAAAGGAGCCAAATTTTATGCAGCAAATATCGATGATACTTGTCCGGTTGAAGATGGTGAAATTTTGGATGCAGGCTCGACAATATCGGCGCTGGAAAAAAGAACACACAAAAAATTATTAAAGCATTTTGGAAAACCTTCCGAAAATATGCTTGAGTTTGTTAAAAACAAAATAACAATTCCGCTGAATAGATGCTTAATAATAGGGGACAGGCTTGAAACGGATATTACAATGGGTAATGTTTTCGGTATTGATACTGCTCTTGTAAATACGGGTGTTAAGAATGTTTTCAACTCAAAAAGTAAAATCAAACCAACCTACAGAATTAATTCTGTGGCAGACCTTTATTAGGATAATTTATCCAAATAAAAACATTCATATCAAAATAAAATAAATATCATTAATTAAATTTAAAAATATTTATCGGCTGTATTGTGTTTTTATAGGTAAAGTGTTAAATTGCAAGTGAATTGGGGAATTAAATCGGGAAAAATAATTCACTTCCTCATTTATACTAAGAACTATAAAACATACAGAGGGTGTTTATGAAAAACGATATTTCTTTCATACCGGAAGAGCTTTTACCGGAAATGCTGAAAAAAGCAGCAGGAGAGAAAATAGAGTATCCTTATTTAACTGGTAACAGCCAGCAGATTGAGGAAATTAAATCGGGCAATTTCGAAAAATCAGATTCCGAGTTTTTAAAAATCAGAAACAAATACAAGCAAAATTTTTGGAGTTTGGAAGAGCAGTTAATCGAATTTGCCAAAGGTAATTTTGATAAAAAGGAATATGATTTAGCTGAAAGATGTTTTAGATATTTGATAAACATCGGCTCAAAATCTGCAATGGTTAAAGAATATCTGATGCGTATCTATCTGAAAGAACAAGACAGTAAAGGATTGAACTGGATAAAGATGAAAATTAACAATCAATTGGGCGAAGCTGAGGATTATCACAATCAGCATAAAAAACTAAAAAAAATAAAAGAAAAATACCAGATAAAATAAACCCCCGAAAACGGGGGTTTGTTTTATTAACTATTTCCTTAAAGGATAAAACTCAATTCTTCTATTCTTAGCTCTTCCTTCAGCAGTGGAATTATCGGCAATAGGTGATGCTGGTCCGTAACCTTTAGCTGTAATTCTTAAAGAGCTTATGCCTCTGTAAATAAGCCACTGTCTTACTGCATCCGCACGCTTTTGAGAAAGTGTATTATTTGTCCTGATGCTTCCGGTATTATCTGTATATCCGCGGATTTCAACTTTCAAATCAGGATAAGCATTCATTGTATTTAGCGCTTTCAGTAGAATTACTTCCGAAGAAGGAGTAATTACAGCTTTACCTGTTTCGAAATTTACTCCGTCAAGAACAAGAGGCTTATCTTCTTTTATATCCAATATTTCATCATCCTTAGCATTTAATGGATCGGTACCGCGATGAACTTCAATAAAGTCATTTACGCTTCCGTTGTCAGTATCAATCAATAAAGGATTCGTTTTATATTTATTTACTTCATCTGCATCATTTAAGCCGTCGCCGTCGGAATCTATTTTTAATGGATTTGTACCATATTGTATCTCTTCTTTATCCGATAATCCATCGCCATCGGTATCTGCTTTAAGAGGATTGGTTTTATGGGAATGAACCTCTTCATAATCAGTCAACCCATCACTGTCACTGTCGGTTTTTAACGGATTAGTTTTGTATTTATTAACTTCCTCGCCATCCTTTAAACCATCACCTTCGGTATCGGTTTTATTAGGATCAGTTTTAATAGAATTAACTTCAGCATAATCACTTAATCCATCGTCGTCGCTATCGGCTTTATGAGGATTTGTTTTAAATTTAACAACTTCATCGCCGTCACTCAATCCGTCGCCATCGGTATCAGGATTCTCAGGATCTGTACCTATAGCCTTTTCATCTTTTTTAGAAAGTCCGTCTTTATCAGAATCGGATGAACCCGAACTTACATAAGTGATACCGGCAGAAATATCAAAAAACCCATCAAAAGAAGCAATGTCTTTCAGCTCAGTATAGTATCCCAAGTTGTTATATAAATTTAAATTATCTGTAAAGGATTGATTATAGCCTGCAGAAATATCGAAAAGAAAATTGTCGGATAAAACTATTTCTACTCCGAGTCCGAAAGGGACATATACTGCAAGACCGTTATCTTTTGTTTTTTTTATCGATTTTACACGCGGTTTTTGAGTGTTATCAAAGTTTATCAAACCAATTCCAGCATAAGCATATGGATTCCAGCCGCCGTCTTTAAGAGGAGCAAGTAAAAGTTTGAAATCAACAGGGATTATTCTTGTTTCCCATTCTTTTTTCGAAAAATCTTTTCCTTTAAGAAGACCAATCCCAATTCCTGCTTCACCTTCAAGATATTCAGTAATTTCTAATCTGCCGAATGCTTTTGCCAGAGGAGAGATTATCATACCGTCTTTCAGTTTGAATTCGGTGCTGTGGAACATATTGCCAGCTTTTAATCCAAGCTTATAGTCGTAATCTTTAGTTTGAGCAATTGTACTGTTAACAGTCATATTAAGGATTAAGAAAAGTGATAATATAAAATAACAATGTTTCATTTTTTTCATTCCGTCCTCACTGATTTATATTAGAATAATGTATATGTAATTCCAAGCTGAAGTGCTTCTTTTAACTGAGTTTTGGGAGATTGGCTTTTTTCATAAATAATTAAAACATTAAAATTTACATTTATGTAAGAATTTACCTTTGCGGTTAAAATGTTATCCCATCTTACATCCCATACATCAAGTGCATCGAAGCGGGTAAATAATCTTAATTGAGTATCAAAAAGTAAATTGTCATCAAGAGTAACTTGTCCTTCTGTAACCGATTCCATACCGGTTTCAAATTTAAAATTTTCTATTTCGGGAGTTGTTTCGGGGTCGTCGGAATAGTTCCTGAATTTATTAGTGAATGTTTCCTGAAGCGCAACACCAAGTCTTGTTTTAAAGCCTTTTAATTTATCATAAGTAAAACCTAAACTTTGGGTAATATATCCTGGATCGAAAAACGCTGCAATTTTAGTGGACTGATTATTTTCGTAGGAATATCCGTTAGCAATAACTGTACGTATGCTGTTGCCGACGTAAGGATTTACAAACCATCCGAAGTCTCTTGATAGTACAGACTCCTGAAAAATTTCATTATCAGTGGTTTTAAAATTTTCGCTCCCGAGTTTAGTTTTGCCAAACGCAATTTTTAAAGTATTATCCAATTTCCAAGGATTTGATATGTAAGAGAAACTAAAATTACCTGTAATATTAAACGCAAGAGAATTCTGTCCTCCTTGAGACCAATTACTTAAAGCTATCTGACTAAGGTTAATTCCAGCAACTCCGGAAGATTTCCAGCCCTCGGTTACAGGCTCGTCTTGAGCAAAAATAAAAGATAAAAAAATAAAAAGGAGTAAAAATTTTTTCATAAAACCCTCTCAAGTAATTAATGAAATAATTTAATGTAAAGTCGCAGTTTCTTTCGATAATAGAACAATAATTTAACTACAGTATATCGTTTAGATTTATCTGGCTAAAGATAAGTTATCAGATGGATTTAAGCAAATCCAATAATTGAATAATAAAGACTTAGATTGGATTTTTT
>CAYTFZ010000021.1:16808-32626 GCA_964437215.1 uncultured Melioribacteraceae bacterium
GATGGATTTAAGCAAATCCAATAATTGAATAATAAAGACTTAGATTGGATTTTTTTGGAGTTCGGAATTTTTGAAAATATTAATATCATCAAAAATAAAATTTTGAGGATTCAAAGCAATTCCCTTATGTCTTACTTCATAATGTAAATGAGGACCGGTAGTAAATTCACCTGAGTTACCTGATTTTGCAATTAAAAATCCGCGTGTAATATTTTGCCCGGCTTTTACACGAATTTCCGAAAGATGTCCTAATATAGTTTTATATCCAAAACCATGATCAATTTCAATGGTTTGTCCCAAACCTGGTTTCCTTCCGGCAAATGTAATTTTTCCGCTGCCTGGTGAATAGACAGGTGTGCCGACTTTTGCAATAAAATCGAGTCCGTTGTGCATTTTAGGAATTTTAAGAATCGGGTGAAGCCGCATACCGAAATCATCGCTGTAAGCAGCCTCTATGGGCTTAATAGCAGGCAAAGCATCAAACAATTTTTGATTCTGTTCAAGTTTCTTTTTAATTACAGCGTAATTTTCCTGCTCAAAATTCAGTTTGGCAGTAATATTTTCAACATCTTCTTTAATCATCGAAACAAAAAACGAAAACTCGTTTGCATTAGAAGGCTGCATAAATTCAAAAATACTGCCTCCTATACCGATATTTCTGTCCTCTAAAGTGATTGGATCGAGATTTACAGCAAGTCTTAATTCGTTATTTTTAACTGCAAGTTTTTTTAATTCATTCGAAAATGTGGCGTATCTTTCACGCAAAAGTATAAGTTCCTTTTTAAGTGTGTTATTGCGCGATTTTAAAATATAAACTTGAGATTCCGGGTTGAAAACATAATAAATGCCAAACAAAGTTCCCGAAAAAATAAGAGTGAAAATTATAAACAAAGAAATAACTATTGGCAGAATATTTTTTGCTTCAACAAATTTTAATTTGGTCGGTGAAAAATAATATAAACTTTTCATTGCTTTTCGTAAATTTAAATTATAATTTTTCCAGAAGTTACAGCAGAAATTTATTTTATTGGATAACAAACAAAATTTGTGCTAAAAATATAATCAACTTTTAAGAATTAAAATAATGTAAAAAATAATTGAAGAAAAAAGCACCTTTAAGCGGTAATAATTGTTTCAGGAGATGAATTTGTTGTGTCGAATTAAATATTTAAAGTTATTGTCTGACAAAAAAATGTTGTAAGTATTTTGAGTATGTCAACTAAAGTTTGCATAGGTTTGTTAAAAGAATAAAAATAGTCGGAAGAAAAAATGGAAAATAAAAAATTCGACCTTTTCTTTACCTTGTTAAGGTTAAAATCGTATTTGGTAAGTCTTTTGGACAGCCCCGACGATTCTCCTGAAGAACTCTTATATACTACAGAATTTCTCGAAAGAAAATTTCCTGCTGTTAAAGATGATGTTCTAAAATTACTGAAAGACAATGATATTTTTACAGATGCAAATATTGCGTTTGATGAAACAATCCATATAAAATTTAAAGAAATTGTGGAGGAAAAATATAAAAGCTTTGAATTGGGAAAAATACTTGACGGGCTTTCAATAAAAGCAGAAAGCAGCGGCAGCAGATCGGTAAAAATTGAAATATGGCAAAAGGAAAGGAGTGAAAAGCTTAATAAAATTCTGGGACTTTTATATCAGCTTGCTAAGAATTGGATAATTCACAAGGATTTAGAAAATAAAATTGATGACTATTCGATACTTGAAAATGAAGAGCTTTTAAGACCAGAGGAAGAAAAAAAATTACTGGAACTCGGTACAAGCGGTGCTGCATCTTTTGAAATAATTTCGGAACAAAGCAAAAAATATATCGAACAGCTTATAGATTATTATTTTAATTACGGAGGAGATATTCCTTTAAATGATTTCGTTCTTTATCTGGAAAAAGTTAGAAATATGCTCGATAACCGATATAAAGCTCTATTTAAAAAATACGGATTGGATATGGATAATACGTAAAAATGTTGATAATGTTTTTATTGATAATCCGGTAGCCATAAAAAAGCAGTATGATTATTTAGTTCTAAATTAGTCTGGCAAAAATACATTCCAATTGTAAATCATTATTTGTCGTTTATTACTTCAAAATACTTTTTCAGTTCATTCCCTTTATCATCAACAGCTGTAAGAAGATGTTTCCCTTTTGAAGCATTTATCGGCAACTTATGAAATCCGTTTGTTTTCCCTATATATTTATTGTCGAGATGCCAAAAAATAACCGAATTGTTTTCTCTGTGGGCTATTTCAAAAATTACGCTGCTTAATGAGCCGTCAAGATTTACAGGGATGTATAATTTATTTACATCTCTCGGATAGATTAACTCCATAATTTTATTATCTTGATTATTGCATCCAGGTAAAAAATCGGGCAAAGTTTTATAGGAGACATTTTTTAATTTATAATAATATTCCATTGCCGGAGGCAAAACAAACCAGCTTTTGTGTATCATCTGCGAAGGGGAAAAACATTCGTCCGTTACCTGAAATTTCCCTTGTGGATCGAGATGAATCAATTTATGATAGGGACAACTTGAAAATTTGAGTCCTGCTTTAGGTACGCTTATCGTATCTTTTTCTTCGCAAAACTCACCTGCTCTGTATCCGCTTTGCCGGCATACTGTAATATTTATCATACCGGCCGGCGGTCTTTTATACCAGCTTTTAGCAGGTTCAAGCGATCTGAAAATGTCGAATAGAATAGGTGCTGCCGTATTAATTCCTGTAAGTCCGGGTCTTCCTTCTCCATCTGCGTTTCCAACCCATACAGCAACTACATATTTATAATCAATCCCGATAGCCCAAGCATCCCGAAATCCAAAACTTGTTCCTGTTTTCCAGGCAATTTTACGCGAAGAACCGAATTCTCTCCAGAAATTTTCATCCTGGGGTCTTTCAACTTCTACCATAGCTTTTATCATAAGCCAAATTGCTGATGCATCAATTAAAGAATTATCAGTAAGATCTTTAAAATTATTATCCTTGGCAGAAGGGTAATTTGTTTTATGATAACTTAAAGGATGATAATCGTATTTATAATAAAGTGCTCCGTTTTCGTAATAATGTTTTAAGTTCCGCGCAAGTGAAGCATAAACACCTGCCAAATCCCAAAGAGTAGCTTCTGCACCGCCGAGGATAAGCGAAAGTCCGTAATGATTTGCAGGTTTATTTAAAGTAGTTATTCCTAAATTTTTCAAAAGAGCATGAAATTTTTCGTAGCGGTATTTCTTCAGCATATTTACTGCAGGAATATTTATTGAACGAGCAAGAGCACGATCGGCAGGTATTGCACCGCTGTAGCCGAGATCGAAATTCTGAGGATTAAAACCGCCAATGTTAGTAGGTATATCGGGCAGAAGAGTTTTTGGCAATAATTCGCCTGAGCTGAGCATTGCGGCATATAAAAAAGGTTTCAATATACTGCCGGTACTTCGGGGTGCTTTAATAATATCAACATCGTTATCATTTAAATTAGTTGAGTTATAAGTATTGCCTACATAAGCTCTTACTTCCCCCGATTCAATTTCGGCAACTAAAACCGCTGCATTATTTATTTCGTTTCCTGAAAGTAATTGACAGTTGCGTTCAACTATATCAGTAAGCCTTAATTGCAGACTTTCATCAATGGTACTTTTAATTCTGCAAGAACCGGCATTTGATACCGAGTTAATTTCTTTTGCGGCACGATGCAAAAGATGTTTTGCTGTTCTTGGAAGAGGGAAAGGTTTCTCGGGAAGAGGTTCTTCAATTGCAAGCGAATATGTGAATTGATCTATCTCTTTTTCTATAAAAAGTTTTTTTAGAAGAGCATTTCTTTTTGCTAATAGCAGTTTCCTGTTTTTTCCGGGATGAATAAGCGAAGGACTATTAGGTAAAACGGCAAGCATACAAGTTTGTGCCCAGCTTAACTGATCGGGGTGACATCCGAAATAACGCCACGAAGCAGCTTCAATTCCCACAACATTTCCTCCGAAAGGCGCATTTGCTGAATACATTGCTAATATTTCATCTTTGCAGAAAGAAATTTCGAGTCTGAGAGCAAACATAATTTCTATTATTTTTTCGGCGAATGTTCTATCCCGATTATTCCGCGAAAGTCTTATAACCTGCATTGTTAAAGTGCTTCCGCCGCTTTTTATTTTTTTGTATTTTATATTTTGAACCAAGGCTCTTATAAAAGCTGCCGGATCAAAACCTGTATGATAATAGAAACGTTTGTCTTCAAAACAAGTTATTGCTTTTTTAAATTTGTCAGGAACATTTCTGCTTTCAGGAAAACGCCATTGCCCGTCGGATGCTATTAAAGCTCCCAAAAGTTTGTCATCTTTATCCTCGAGTACAACAGATTGCGGTCTGTTAAAAAGAGGATCGGGAAGAATTATCCAAAATATGGAAAATAAAAAAAAGGACGCTGCATAAAGCAGCATCCGTTTATTTAGAATAATATTTTTTATCAAAATCATTTTCCGGATTTTACAACTTCTACCCAGCCGCCGCGTTTACGGGCGTTTATTGAAACATCATACATCGCCTGGGAATAAACAGCGGGCAGATAATATTTTCCGAGATAGCTTGAATTAAGCATAACCCGGAATATTTTTGTTTCGCCGGAATTCAAGCTGAAATACGTGTAAACTCTGTCGTCGCGTATATCCTGGTAATCGAATTGGGAATTTTCAACAAAACTCCCATCGCCGCCTACTCTTGTGTTAATTATTTCCCAACCCGACGCAAATATTTGAGTAAGCTCCATTTGTTCGTATTTATATGATTTTGTCCCGGGATTTTGCAAGGTGACTTCTGCAATAAAATCGGTGCCCTGTTCAAGTTTATCAGGGGAAATGATGTTTCCGTTCGGCAGTTTGTAAGTTATCCCGATTTTTAAATCTGATGACGAATCTACCGAATCGCCTTCTGCCGGTTTCCCTTGAAGAATTAATCTTGCATAAATTGGTTTATCACTTGTGTTTTTAATATTTATCTTTTTTGTCTCACTTACTTTAATATTTATTCCCTGCTGCGAGAGCGGACTGCTAGAAATAATATTTTTGCGGATTCCGCCGCTTATCTGGTACGAGTATTTTGCAGCATAGTCTGTCTTTTTATCGGCATAGAAATATTTTCCTATTGCCAGAAGCGCAAATGCGGTTGACTGCGTGGACATCCAATATCTGCTGCTTAAATCTTCCGAAAGTTTTTTAACAATTTTAAAACCTTCGGAACGTTTTCCCAGATATGTAAGGGTTTCGAGAATCATTGCAAGATCTCGCTCATCGGAACCGTAAGTGTACCCAAGTTCTTTATAATCTGATACCGCATAATCCAATCCCGCAATAATTTTATTGGCAGCTTCATCTTTGCCTGCAATTTTATAAGCA
Source organism: uncultured Melioribacteraceae bacterium (assembly GCA_964437215.1). Classification (GTDB taxonomy): domain Bacteria; phylum Bacteroidota; class Ignavibacteria; order Ignavibacteriales; family Melioribacteraceae; genus JAAYAN01. Next base: position 22,202 of record CAYTFZ010000021.1, read on the forward strand.
GCCGATAGGCGGAATTTAGCCGTTTTTGAAAGATTTGCCATATTCGAAAGTCTGTTCATCGAAGCAAGATCAGGGTCATTGGCAAGGGCAAGAGTATATAGCCGGTAAGATTGAATTAAATCCGATCTGCTTGCATCATTTTCCCATTTCCGGGCGGCATCTTTCTGGAATTTTTTCCATTTTGTAATAAAACCTGAAGGTACTGAAAAACCTTTTCTCTGGGCTTCCAGCAGAAAATGTCCAGCATAGCATGTTCCCCATTCATCAGATGTCTGATCTCCTGGCCAATAGGATAATCCGCCTCCTGAATTTTGGAAATTAACAATCTTTTGAATACCGGCTTTTATATTTTGTTCAGCTCTTGTTTTTTGCTGGTCGGTAAGTTCAACAAGTTTATCGAGATATAGCTGCGGAAACACGCCCGAAGTTGTTTGCTCGATACATCCGTGAGGATACTGAATTAAATAATTCAAACGGTCACCTAAATTAATCGGGGGAATTGATGATACTTCCAAAATGCACTTATTCGAACCTTCTATTCCGAAAGCTTCAATTTCGGTTTCCCAATCCATCCCTTTTTCGAGGAAAGAGTCCGATACTTTTGTTATAACAGGATTCGGGTTGCGCACTTCAAGATCAATATCATACTGAGCTTTTTCATTTCCGGACTGTGCCGTTATTTTTACTTTCCCGATTCCTGTGTTCGGGTTCACTTTTAATCTGAAATTTACAAGTTTTTCGTCAGGTGAAGAAAATTGAATATTCTGTGAGCGGCTTCCAATTACTTGCAGCATATCATTTGTTTCAACCGAAATTTTTACATCTTTAATATTCTTTTCCATAGCAAAAACGGAAACAGGCAGTTCAACTTCTTCATTCGGTCCTAAAAGACGTGGCAAAGTACCAAGAAGCATAAGCGGCTTGCGAACTGGTGTAGTTTTTTCTGCAAAACCGTATGCTCCTTTATTTCCAGCAATTACCATTGTTCGAACAGAACCTACATAGCGAGGTAGATTTATGATATGTGTTTTTTCTGAGCCGCTGGTTGTAAAAGGTCCCATAAAGCGGACCATAGGTTTAAAGCGGTTAACTTTCGAGCCGTCTTTCGGTTGAACAATTTCTCCGTCACCGCCTAAACCAAGTAAGTATTCCAATTTCCCGCCGTAAGCCCCGATAACCATATCAAAAATATCCCAGGTTTTAACACCCAAGGCTTCCCGTTTGTAAAAATTACTCCAAGGATCAGGTGTTTTAAATCGGGTTAAATCGAGCAATCCGTCATCTACAATAGCAATTGTATAGGTCATCGGTTTTCCGGATTTTTCCTTCACTTTTATTACAGTTTTTTCCTCGGGTTTAAGGACTGAAGGCATATTTATTACTGGAGTAATATGTGTTGCCGGATTTTCTACAAATACCGGAATTATTCCATATAGCCTTATCGGTAAATCGTTCAATGTGTTTGAGTGCGGCTGGAGCATTGTAACATGGACGTAGACATTAGGAGCCATTTCGGGTGTAGCTTTAATACTGATTTTATTTTCACCTTTTTTCATTTCCTTCCAAAAAGCATCTAGTATTTTTGTCCCCGATTCGATGCTTATTAGAGCCCTGCCGTTTTCACTTCCTGGTATCGAAAGTTTTATATCTTCACCAGCATTATACTTTTGCTTATCCGACGAAAAAGTTAGCATTGCTGCTCCGCCGGGCTGATCAGATGGCCGTCCGGCCCACCCGGGCCAGTCGATATAAACATATCTGCCTGTTTCGTGTCCGCTTTCAACATCGCGGGCAATAACCAAATATCGTCCCCAGTCGGGATATTTAACCTGAATTTTCCATTCAGCTTCGCCTTTTGAGGAAGTCTTTATAGTTCCGGAATTAAGCATCTGTCTGTAATCGCCTGAAGAATAATTTGATGTGTAATCATCCGATTGATCCCACCACCATTTCCAGGCTGCTTTATAAAAAGTCATTTCAATATTTCTTGAAGCGGCAGGTTTTCCGTTTTCATCAACGCTTACAATTTTTACTTTATGATCAATATCTGTTAGCAGCATTCCTCTTGCTTTATCGCCTTTGGGCAGTTTAATTCCTGTATAATACTTATAAGGATGATAAGGCACCGAAAATCTGTCGGTACTGAAATCGCCTCCCGGTTCAAAAGCTTTTGTCATAAAGTTAGCATTCAGCATTCCCGGGGCTTCGTTGCGGATATCGAGATCCACATTAAATGAAGTTTCTCCTTCCGAATTTACTTGGCCGTCGAAAACGGTTATCGGTTCCGAATAAAATACTTTAATAGGACTGTCGAAAATAAAATCGGAATATTTTTTAAAAACAGTTTTCCCGGGAGATAAAGCTACATCAACTTTTGCTTTAAGATTTTTTCCTGCTGCACCGTGAAGCCAATTGATTTTCATATCAAGCTTTGATGATGACCATTTGGATAAATAATCATTTTGTAGATCGAACTTTATTTTAAGCCGGTTTGGTTTAACGGTTTCAATTTTAAGCGATTTATAAAAAGATAAACCTCCCACCGATATTTTTGCATTCCAATCGCCGGTAGGATCGTCTGTTCGTGTATCAAATTTAAAAACATAAAAATCCGAAGGATTTCTTTCGGCTACTATTCTTTTAGCAAGCTGCTGGCGGGGATTGCTTAATTCGAAAATTACAGGATGTTTTGCCGGAATATTTGATGATAAATCTTCGAGTACAAATGTTACAAAAACCGAATCGCCGGGACGCCAAACACCTCTTTCTCCGTAAATAAAACCTTTAACGCCTTTTTCAACTTCGCTGCCCGAAATATCGAATCTGCTTAACGACAGCGAAGATCCGTCATCCATTTTAAGATATCCTTTCTGTCCTTCGTAATCTGCAATTGCAACAAAAGGTTTATCGTCAATTTTTGTTTCTGCAAAACCGTCGCTGTCCGTTTCCAACTCGGCAAGAAGTTGTTTCTGGTAATCGAGAACAGTAATTTTAACACCGCTCATCGGTTTGGCAGTAAGAATATTTGTTGTAATAAATCTTGTATTTCCGTCTCTTCCTCGTTTAGCAATAATTCCTATATCCGAAGCAAAAATATTTTTGGATACAGATCTGCGGTCTCCGAAATATGTCTTGTAACACGGATCTTCGAGGTGCTCCCAATCGTAATAATCCGAATAATAATTCTGATAAAAATCCCAAAAACTCGGGTCATTCGGATTATCATCCGAGACAGAATTATTTTCCTGATTTTCATCTTCGCTGTTTTCAGTTTTTGTACACGAATAAAGCGAATAGCTTTTTCGGAAACCGATTTTTACATTGTAAATTGCTTCGGGATCGTTTCTTATTATATCATTAAGATCAATTGAAAATCTGTTCCAATTATGCAGCGAAAATGCTCCGGAATTATCAAGCTGAACAGTCTTTCGCAAAAGGACTTTTCCTACTCTCGTTAACTCCATATTTTCTTCGAGGTTATTAACCTGTAAAAACTGGGAAACATTATTCCCGAAAATTTTTGTAATTATTACATCTACTGCCGAAAGATTTACTGCTTCAAAGGGAAGAACAAAACCTTTATCGGTATTCGGAAGAATTACTCCTTTATTTACTAAACGAACTGCAGGTTTTATATCTTCAAAAAGAAGATCGATTTCCCAGGATTCATCGGAGACTTTATCGCTGGAGTTTCTTATTCCAGGATAAATTTTAAGTTTGTAGTTTCCGTAAATTTTTTGCGAAGGGAATATTTTAATCTCGTTATTCGAAATATCAAAACTAAGATTCTGCTCGTTTCCCAGAACAACAAGTCCGCTGAGCTCCTGAGTTAAATTCAGCGGATCGCTGAATCTGATTGAAACATACTGATCCGGTTGCTCGATAACTTTTGCCGACATAACCTTAAAAACACTTTCGGCAGGTATTTCAACTCTTTCCACTCCATCGCCTTCAATATCAGCTTTGCTGCCGTCCCAGCTTATCTTAACAAACTTTGTATCGCTGCCGCGGCGTACAGAATCAACAACAAAATTATATTTTTTACTTGCATCCGATTTAATCCATTTTACTTTAAGCGAGGAAGAACCGTATTCAGCTTTTATTGTTTTCGAAAGATCTTCTACGGACTCAAAATCGGAAGTTTCTACAATCCCATTAATTTTGTGTAATTCCGGAGTGCTGTAATCAACCGGTTCCGAGCTTAAAATTAAAGTCCGCATACTTCTTTTAATAGTAGTAAACCGGAAAACAAATGGTTTTAATCCGCTTTCATTTCCTAAAAGTTTTTCGATGCCGAAAGTTGCTATGTATTCAGTTTCCGGATCAAGTTTTTCTTCAGGAACAAATTCTATTGTCTGATCATCTTTCCAGTTTGCAGTTCCTTCAATTTCCGGATCAAACGAAAAAATCTCTGATATATCCTGATTACCGCTGCAAGCTTGAGTAAGTTTAACTGTAATAGAAGCTTCTCTGGAGATAATTCCTGAAGTATATGCGCTTATGTAATTGTAATAATCTTCGGGATTTGATGTTTGTTTGCTGCCCCCGAAAAGAAGTATTACTCCCGCAATAAGCAATATTGCTGCGGATGAAAGAATGATAACGGATTTTTTACTCATATGTTCCTCGTAAAAGAATTTAGTGTTTTTGTTTTCAGTAATAAAACGGCTTATAAATTAAGTAATACTAAAGATAACTGCAAAATAAAAAATATACTGTATTCTTCACTTGCCGTTTTATTTTTAAATAATTATATATAACTTTTTAATATTGTAGCAATTTTTATTTCAAATATTTATTTTTGTCAAAATAATTTGCAGTAAATAGATAAGTACATAATTATTATTGCAACAGATTTTTTAATCAGAGGGAATTAAAGAAAGGTATCAAACACGTAATTATTACCTTTCCATATATGCATTTTTACTGCAGGCATTAAAAGTCTGTCTTTCAACTTAAAAACCGGTATTAACGAATTTTCTTGAAATGGTTGTGTTTTGCATTTTATTATTCATTATTATAAAAAAGACAAATAGTGTTATATTAGAAGATAAATAATTACCCGATTGGCACAATAAATGTGATATAAAGCACATTTGATAAAAAAATAATTTAAAATAAATATTAGGGGGTTCATTTGTTGAGAACAAAGATTTCTACGCCGGAGCTGACCAAAATCTCAGACACAACAATAAGCGGAAACGGTCATCTTAATAAGAAACATACTTTTATGGAAAGTATAGCGCTTGATCATACAAATAAAGTAATGGGCTTGGTTTATATTGGAGCGGCATTTCTAATAATTATTGTAGGCTTGCGAGGGTTAGGTTCTATAGTTGGCGATATTTCGATGATTCCCGGATTTCTTGTCGATGCAAAATCAGGAAAAATTGATTCGAACTGGGTAATATTTGCACTGTTTCTCGAATTTTTTATGCTGGTATTATTATCTACGGTAACATTTTTTACGCCTCAGGAAGAGAAAAAGAAAAATATGGCTTCTCTGGAAGAATTCCGTGAGGGTATAAAAGAAATAAAAAGTTTTACCGAAGAAGAATTAAAAGTTATGAAAAGCTATATCGACGAGTTTGAACATATGTCCGGTAAAATCAGTCAGGTGCATACTGCCAATGTAGAAGCGCTTAAAAAAATGTCAGATATTCTTAAAAAGTAAACGGAAGGCAGGGCAGAAAATTGAAAAAAAATATGGTTTATTTCGTGCTTTATATAGTTCTGCTTTCGGAATTGCTTATAGTTATTACCGAAAGGGATGAACTTCAGGAAACAGAAAACCAGATAAGGGATAAGATGCTTTCAACGCTTTCCGAAATGTATAAACAGCCTTTAATTCTTTCGGTACCGCAAAAAGAATCGAATTATAAACTCGGATCGGAAGAACCGCTTAAAGTTGTTTTAACGCCCAGCGGATTGGTTTCGGATAACGAAAAAAAGAATTATAAAATAAGAATAGATGTTGATAAAAAGAACGGAGCGGTTCCTCCTGACTGGCCTGAAGGCGGAATTGTAATAGGTAAGAGCAATCAGAAATTTAAGATTGAACGCGAAAACGGAAATGCAATATTTATTGCAAATTTCGATAGAAAAGGAGATTACAAATTTTTAGCCGATTGCGAAGTTGACAGGCAATTCCCCGAATATCTTCCGGAAAACTTAAAAAGCGCATTGAGCGAAATGGTCGGCAAATTGAAAACAGCCAAAAGTAACACCCAGAATTTTGTAGTAAAAGTTAATGAAACAGGAGTCGACAGAAAATCTGCGGAAGTATCGTATTAAGGGAAAAAACATGAAAAAATTACAATCGGTATTTTTATGCTTTGTAACACTGTTTTGTTATCCTCTGCTTGCGCAGAATTCCGAAATTGGTGATACAATAGAGGTTGTAACTCTCGAAGAATTCAGCATTCCAAGCAACAAACATATAGTGCTTACCAATATCCGCAACATTTCTTTTGAAGCTGAGCTGCTGGATAATCAGAATAATTTTATAAGAAAATGTGAAAATAGCTGGCAGGACCCTCCAAAAAATCAATTCCCTGTATCGGGAGAGCGGGGCAAACTTGTTCAGTTTTCGCTTAAAGAATCCATCGAAGAAGCCGGCGAATATTATGCAAAAGTTAAAATCGGATTTGTAGACGAAAGAGGAAAAAATAATATTGAGGTTCTCTACAAGATAATTGCAGATTATCCTACAATGGGTTCCGAAATAAATTTAAGGGACAGATACTATTTTTCGGAGGAAGAAACTTTCAGTTTTACTACCATGGAATATAAAGATGCAAAATCATACAGTTTTGCCGTAACGGATGCTGCCGGCGGAATTATCGACAGCGGACGGGGTTCTGTGGTAAATCTGAATAAAGTTATGCAAAGCGAAAGCAATGTAGGCAAGAAAATAATTGTGCATGGTTTTTATAAAGGGAAGGAATTTATTTTTAAGGATGGTAAAACCGGAGAAGTTAACAGATCTGTTTGGGAATTTGAACTTGTTAAACCCGAACTTGATGAGTTTATCGGTTGGAAAGGCGAAGATGAAAAAGGCGATCAGCTTTTAAGCGTGTACAACGAAAAAGCAATGAATCTACTTTATCTCTATGTAGGGAAAACCCCTACCGGATTTGCTGTTCTTGCCCCAAAAATACGTAACCTTACGGTAACCTCCGAACCGAAAAACTTTCTTAAAAATTTCAGTTCGGCAACATCCGGAAAATTTTTATTTATTAAACTTGCAGTAAATGAAGAATTTATTGCAAATATGGAAGAATGCGGCGAAGCTGATGTAACAATCTCTCTTCAGTTTACCACTCAGTTTAACGAGAAAATAACCCGTAAATATTCCGCAACCGTAATTAAATAGTTGATAAACTAACAAAATAATAACTATGAAAAAAATATTGTTGTTGCTGCTGATTTTTACATTTTCCTTATTAAAAGCGCAGGTAACCGAAGACTATATTAAAAAGATTGATCTTAAGCTGGCAAAAGATAAGAACTATCTCAATCTCAATTATGTATCTTTTAATCCTGCCGACGGAATGGACTCACTTTTAACTTCAATTCCCCGCGCGCTTAACCGGATGCCGGTTACCCTTAATTCGGGTGAAGAATATATTTACAGAATTGTCTACCTTAAAGAAGGAGTGAAAATTGACTCCGTTCAGCTTTTGTATCTTGATGAAATAAAACTGAATGCCGTTGCAAGCGATAAGCTTTTCGGCGCTGTAAACGAAGTAACCGACGACACAACGCGTCTGCTCACATTCAGGGATATATATTTCCTTAAAAAGAATGAGCCTGCCACCTACAATGCGCTGTTGAATATTGTAAATGAAAACTTGATTGAAAATGAAGGAACACCTCCGCCTAACATTCTTGGAATCAATCCTGATGAAAAATTCCGGACAGAAATGGGTTTCTCTTCCAGAGATAACAAGGATTATCTTTTATTCGAAAACGTAAACGGCAGACATTGGGTGCCTAAGAAATCGGATGTAAGAACCGGAGGCAGACGCAGAGTTCAGGAAACCGGCGGTTTCAGGATTGATGCAAGTTTTTCTTCAATTTCTGTTTCGCATAGCGTAATGGATTTCCCTGCAGGTTCATCGGGACTTGAACTGACTGCTGAAGATAAAATTATGAACGTCCTTCCGTGGCAATCGCAAACACTTTCCGGCGGATTCCGGGCGATAATTGGCTTTGGCGAAAATAAAAACGATATTTACAACACAAGCTATATCGATGCTAAAATAATGGCAAGATTCAGGCTTACTTCTAAAGATCTTTACAAAAACATTCCGTTTATAAGCGGTGAAAAACCAAAGCTCAATTTCGGAAATGCTTTAGCCGGTGAACTTCATTTTACTCGTCCTTTTACGCTCCCTTTTATTAATATAGCTTTTTCTACAGCAAAAAAAGCATTCGATAAACCATCATTTTTAATCGAAAACGAAACAGCAAAGACTGCGTATTTTTCGTTTACGCAATTCGAAGCATCAATGTCGTTTTACTGGAACACAAATGCCGATCTCGAAAATCGTTTCCGGCTTGATTTGGGAGCAGCATTTTTTGATATATGGAAAGCTGATTACTCTTTGGATGACGAACTGATTTCAAAAGAGATGATTCAAAATAGATTTCAGCCGCTTGCTGAACTTAATTATTCATTCATTCCCGAAAATGTTCCTTTGTTCGGAATAAGCTTAAGATATTTCGATAGCGCTGTTAAAGGTAAATTCTGGATGAAGCTGATTGAGTTCCAGAATTGGGGCGGCTTCAGGTTCGAAACTTACGTAATTTCGCCGGTATTTTTCCGCGAACAAAAGGATTGGGAAACAGAAGGCGGAGCATTCTTTCAAATCAGATATCGATACGGTCTATAATTATGAAAACAACTGCTAAAATTTTAAACTATGCATTTATAATATCAATATTCTTTTCGCTCCTTCTTGCTCAGGAAAATCCTGCTCCCGAAGCCGCCGATTCTTCATATAATCCGCAGGCAAGTGCGGAAGTAAATACCGAGGATGAGGAAAAATATCTGCAGGATGTTTATTCCAGTCTGGAATATAACACAACCGCGTTCGACGATTTAAAACAGAACTGGATTATAAGCGACCCGCTACTGATACGCGAAATATTCAACAAATTTATCGTGGAAAATGCAATACGGGTAAATAAAAAGAAAATTACAGTGGAACAGCTTTCGGAACTTTCAAAACCTGTTTTTGAGGGAAATGTTTTAATTGTTGCGCGCAAAAGATTTTATGACGACGAAATTGAACTTTTCCAATTTGTGCGTTCGCAGGAAATTGATAAAGATGATCCCGATCCGTTATTTGATCCTGTTACCGATGGTTTTTACCTGAGGCAGATTACCGGAGATGAACTTTATGCAAAAATTCAGGAACAGATTTATTTTTTCCGGAATGTTACAAAAGACGATTTTAATTCCGATGCCGGTTATTTCTTTGATATTAATCTTAACGGACTTGAACCTGAAGTGATGTTTTGGAACACTACTTCGAAAGAGAGAAATAAATATCTCATTTCGGCATTCGGCAAATGGGGAAACGACAAAATTTTTCTGCCGGGATGGTTTTTCAGCGAATATGTATTAGGCGCAAGACTGGCATATTATAAACAGTTAAGCGATAACAGCAATGACTATACATATTCTGTTTGGGCAGGCACTGGTTTCGAAACAGGGAAACCATTTATAATGGACCTTCCTAATAAAGATTTACGGGCTTCTGGTAAAAGTGTTTATTTTAAGTTTTCAGGCGATCCGGCTCGTGTGATTTTCGATAATTTTGATAAACTTTATTTCGATTTCGAGCTGATGATGACAATCAACGAATTTAAAGCAACGGAATTCGATTCAGACCCGTTGTACGATTTTTATGCAGTTAAAAATTATTTTACTTTTTCGGTAAGAAAAAAGGAAATACTCAACCTGTTCGATTTCGGCGACCTCGAATTAGGTTTCGGCTACAGCACACACGACATTTACCATTATCAGGTTAACCCGCCCGCTCCCGATCTAAGGGATTTGAACGACGCAGCAGCACCGGAATCTCCTTACGATCATCACGTTATGTTCGATTTGGGGGTAAGCAGAACCGGCGGACTTTTACAGCACGATATTACTGTTACTTACGGTTACAATCTTACACGCGATATTAATTACTTGGGCGCAAAAGCAAAAGTTATGCTCGATGATACTTTCGGTTTCGATGCGCGCGTATATTATGCAACCCGGTTGGATAAAAATTTAATGCCTTGGCGGACTGACACTTATTTCGTGTTCTCCCCGGTAATAAGAATTAATTATTAGAAAATAATTTCAGACTTGTAGAGACGTTCAGTAGAACGTCTCTACTGTTTTAAATGGATGATTTGAAATTTATC
>CAYTFZ010000022.1:0-13896 GCA_964437215.1 uncultured Melioribacteraceae bacterium
AGTTTAATTCCTATCTTCATTTTATACTCCTTTGTTTAGTATTATCATTTTTAGTAAACTATAATGCTTCTGTTAACATTTTTTATTGTGTATTTAATTATATCTTCCGGATTTTCAGTAATGGGTTTTCCATGTCCGGGATAGATTGTCTTAATTTTCAGTCGTGAAAGTTTGTTTAAGGTTTCCAGGTAATCGGGAGTGTAAGATCCTAAAATATCCCTAACTTGAATTGTTGTATCTCCTGAAAACAGTATTTGTTCTTCTTCATTATAAATGCATATAGAATCGGACGAATGCCCCGGAGTGTGGATTATTTTGAATTCCTTATCCGCAAGCTTAATTATTTCTCCGTCTTGTACAGTAAAATCCGTTAATCCCGCAGTTTTAATAAACGAATATATTTTGGAATTATATTTTTTCTTTAACGCCATTGCTCCGCCTATATGGTCGAAATGATTATGTGTTAAAATTACTTTATCAATAGGGTTTTTTCCAACACCTGTATATGTTTCTTCGATGTCTTTAACAATATAATTATCGCTGCCTGTATCAATTACGGTGTTAACGTCCGAAAGTGTATTCCATTCACCCAGAAGCATATAACTGTTACCGCTGTATAATTTCGGGTTTGTCCTTAAGCTGATAATCTTCATACTTCAATTTTCCTGTATAGTTGAGCATCGGGAACTACTTGTTGAAACATATGAGATAATTCTTCCGGCATTTTCTGCGTATGTTCCGAAACGAACAAACCGCCGGGCGAAAGCGATTTATGAAACATTTTAATTACTTCAATTCTTTCATTTTGCTGGAAATGTAAAAGCACATTTTTGCATAAAATTAAACTAAACCCATCACCAATAGAATTGAGCGATAAAAGATTGTGTTTTTGAAATTGGACTCTCTCCCTGATAAGAGGAATAAGCTGAAAAGCTCCCTGTTTTTTTTCAGCTGGTTGGAAATATTTGTTAAAAATTTCTTTAGAAATTCTCTTTGTCTCTTCGTCGGAATAAACAGCATCTTTTATAATATTTCCGAATTGCTCGCTTTCATCAATATCCGTAGCTGTTATATATAAATTCTTAAACGAAAAATTGCCCATTTTTTCTGCCAGAAGAATAGCCAAAGTGTACGGCTCGGGACCCATTGCACAGCCGGCATCCCAAATTCTTATCCTGCTTCGTCCGGCAACTTCGGGAACAAGCACTTTTACTGCATGCTCAAGCGTGTATAAATCTCTGAAGAAAAATGTAAAAGCCATATTTACTCAATTTTGAATTCTTAATTTTTAATTATGAATTATTTGATTGCGTTTCGGAAGTTCCAGATAATTCGCTGCTTCCTGCTTCCTGAAATACCTCCAGTTCTTCTGAAGAGAATATTTTATCGATATCGAGTATCATTATAAAATTTTCATCGCGTTTACCCATTCCCATAATAAAATTTGCTTTATATCTGTTGCCTATGTTCGGAGCCGGCTCAATTTGATGAGGTTCTATATCAAATACTTCCTGAACTGAATCTGCCAGTGCGCCTATCACTATTTTTTCACCCTCAATCGATATTTCCAAAACAATAATGCAGGTATCAATAGTGCGTTCGGTTTTGCTTAAGCCGAATTTCATACGTAAATCTATAACAGGTACCACGCTTCCTCGTAAGTTTATTACTCCGCTCATAAAATCGGGCACTCTTGGAATTTTTGTAATTGTTGTGAATTCCAAAACTTCGTGGACTTTTGCAACATCTACTGCAAATATTTCCTCATCAAGTTTGAAAGACAAATAAGGCTTTGTTTCTGTGATTGCAGGTATACTCATTTGAGTTCTCCTTTTATATTACTTAATCAAATTTCATTATTCGGTAATTTTAGTCCCAATTTTCCAATTGTTTCCCAAAATTTTTGTTTATCAAACGGTTTAACTACGTAGGCATCGGCACCGGAATTATAATATGATTCTACAACACTTTTTGGATCTCCTAAAGCAGTAATCATCATTATTTTCACCTCTTCCGAGCTTTTTAATCCCATAAGTTTTTCTTGTTCCCTTATGGCTTTTACCGATTCCTTACCATCCATTAAAGGCATCATTATATCCATGCAAATAAGGTCGTATGGTTCTTTTTCTCTCCATGCCTGAAGAAATAACCGTATTGCTTCTTCACCGTTAACAGCCTGATCTGTTTTTCCGGTTTTTGAAAGCATGTATTTAAGTACTTGTCGTATTGAATACTCATCATCTACTATAAGAGTTTTCACTGTAATCTCCCATAATTGTTTACAGAATTATTTTCTTCCCACTCAATCAATTTCGATAAATCAAGAATAAGCGCAAGTGTTCCATCGCCTAAAATTGTTGCCCCGGAAATTTCTTTTATATTTTTGTATACTTTACCCAAAGATTTAATTACTGTCTGGTGTTCTCCAATTACCTGGTCAACAATAAAACCTATTCTTCTTTCGTTTACCTCTGTAATAACAACTTGCTGTATTTCGGGCACCTGACCGTCAATATTAAATTTTTCTCGGATATTTATGTATGGCACCAGACTTCCTCTTACATTTGCCATTTTTCTTCCGCCCGATTTCTTAATTTCATCTTTTGTAAGCTCAACACATTCCTTAACTGTTGAAAGCGGGAATATGTAATAACTGCCAGAAATCTTAACTAAAAGTCCTTCAATTATAGCTAAAGTTAAGGGGATACGAAGAATAATTGTTGTTCCTTTGTCTGCCTCACTTTTAATATCGAGCGATCCGCGAAGATTTTCGATTGCTTTTATAACTACATCTGTACCTACTCCTCTTCCGCTGATATTTGTTATATTTTCGGCTGTAGAAAATCCGGGTTTCATTATCATCTGGAAAATTTCGTTTTCCGTTAATTCAGCGTCTTTTGAAATAAGTCCTTTATCCATTGCTTTCTTTTTAATTTTTTCGGGATTTAATCCTGCCCCATCGTCGCTTACTTTTATTAAAACATCACCACCCGAGTGTACTGCGCACAATTTAATAACACCCCGTGTTGATTTACCTTTTTTACGTCTTTCTTCTGGCATTTCAATTCCATGATCGATACAGTTTCTTATTAAATGAACAAGCGGTTCATTTAGTTTGTCTATCACCGTTTTATCAAGCTCAGTTTCTGCTCCTTCCGTCTGAAGCTCTACCATTTTCCCTAATTCATTCGATAAATCCCTTACTAACCGCGAAAAATTGGTAAAGGTATTTCCTATCGGCATCATTCTTATTCCCATTGCATTATCGCGCAAATCTGTAGTTAATCTTTCAACTTCTTCGGAAATTAATGTTAAATCGGGCAGATTGTATTTTGCGGAAATCTGTGTCAGCCGGGATTGAACAGTTACAAGTTCACCAACAAGATCAACAAGACGGTCAAGTTTTTCGCTCGGGACTTTTATATTTGAACTAACTGAAAAATTATTTTTGTTTTTTTCTTTTTTTTGTTTTTCAATTTCGGGTTCTTTTTCCAAAACAGTTTCAGCTTTAGTCGGGTGGTTTATTATTTTTGGTTCAACAAGAACAAGTTCTTTTTCCGAAACAGTATCAGCATTGGGCACAGCAGCTTCAGTTAAATTAGAATCGGTTTTTTGAAGAATTTTATTAATGCAATTATCAACATCTACAATTGTTTTATTCGATAAACTAAAAATAGATTCGGAAAGCTTTTCGAAATCATTAATATCTATTTCTTCATTTTTTTCTGCAATCAGCTTAATTTCCAACTCGCATTGATCTTCAACAAAAATGAAAATATCCCGCACATCGTTTTCTGTTTTATCGGCGCGCAATACTATATTCCAAGATACATAACAATATTCCGGGTTAAACTCATCAGGATTAATATTGTTATTTATCTCTCCCAAAACAATTGCAGCTCCAAGCTGCATAATTTCTTCAATAAGATAAAGCGGATTAGTTCCTGTTAAAAATATTGACTGTAAGGGTTTGAAAATAATTTTGAATATTTTTTCGGTTGATAATTCTAATGGAATTTCTTCAGCCTTATTTTCAACGGTTTGTTCGGAATAATCGGCTAAAATATCTCTGAAGGAATTTACAATTTGAACTGCTTTTATTTCATCTTCAACATTGTTTTGCTCGGTGGTTTTAAGCAGTATTTTAATAAGATCGCAGGATTCGAGTGTAAGACTAATCAAGTCCTTAGATACATTAATTTTTCCGTCTCTTACAAAATCGAAGACTGTTTCAATTTCGTGCGTAAAATGGGCAATATCATCAAACCCAAACATCGCTCCCGAACCCTTAATAGTATGCAAAGCGCGAAATGCTCTGTTAATAAGATCAGTGTCTTCGGGAGATGTCTCAAGTTCGAGGAGAGAACTTTCAAGTTCTGAAAGCAATTCTTCGGCTTCGGCTATATATGCTTCACTATGAATATCCATAAGTACTCTATATTTTAGGAACCCAATATTTTCTTTGTTACATCCACCAGCTGTTCGGGACGAAAAGGTTTAACAATCCAGCCGGTTGCTCCGGCTTGTTTGCCTTGCATTTTTTTATCATTCTGCGATTCGGTTGTTATCATAATTATTGGTATAAATTTATTTACCGAACTGCTTCTTATATGTTTTATCAACTGTATTCCATCAACAAACGGCATATTTAAATCTGTAAAAACCAGGTTTACGGGATTGCTTTCTAATTTTGTTATAGCGTCTCTTCCATCGGTTGCTTCAATTACTGAATATCCTGCATCTTCAAGTGTAAATCTTATCATCTGTCTTACACTTGCCGAATCGTCAACTGTTAATATTACTTTTTTCATAAAAACCTTTATAATTTAGTTAATGATTCAAGCTGATTTTCCAAACCAGCTTTGGATATTGTTTCGGATAGAACCGGACTATTACCTGCATTGATTATCAATTTTTTATTATTCTTCTTAAAGTATAAATCTGCATAATAAACAATCTGCAAAAAGGATACATCTATCAAGTCGGCATTTTCAATATTTAAATGTATCTCATTTATTTCGGGTAAAACCGTTTGCAGCTGCTTATTAATTTCTTCTGCTCTGCTTATTGTGAGCTGCCCTTCTAAGTTTATTGTAATCTTTGTTTCTTTGTTTTTCATTTTATTTCCTAAAAAAACTCGATATTGCTTTCGTTTGATTCTGTATCGTTATCATTTATATGCTTTTTATAATTAACGCTATTTCCGTTTTTAGTATAGAACGATTTATGAATATCTCTCTCAGATTTCATCGAATAATTCTTTTCAAGGAAGTTCAATGGTCTGTTTTCCCCAATTAATTTAAGATTTGCATTTTTCGCTGTTTGACTAATAACTTCCTTCATAATTTCTTCAACTGCATTTAACGAATAGTTAAATAGTTCTTCAATTCTAAGATTTCCAAGCAATTTTGATATTTCAGTGCTAAGCTGTTTAACTTCGGAATTAAGATTTTGATTTAATATTTTTATGTTCGAGTTTACATCTTCGGCTTTACCAGTAAGTCCTTCGAGAACAAGCGTCATCTCATCAAGTTCTTTTGTATTTTTTTCTGTTTCATTCGAAACCCCTTTTCTTAAGGATTGAGATATTTCAGTAATTCCCAGAATTGTTTCGTCGATATTTTTTATTTGCTCGGCAGTATCAATAGAAAGTCCCCTTATTGAACTTGCTAAAACCGATAATGCAGCTCCGCGGCTTCCCAGTTTTGCTGTTTTAACAATTGCGTTTAATGAAATCAACTCAATTTCAAGTCCAGCCATTTTAATATCATTCAAAAGTGAAGAAATTTTTTCTATCGTATCGGCGCTGGAACTTACAGCATCCACAAGTTCTTTATTTGTCTGCAAATTTTCTTTTAGCGAAAGATTTACCGTTTTTATTTTTTGCTGAATTTCTGTCAGTACTGTAGAACTCTGATCCCCTGTAATTCCGGTAATCGATTGCGAAAATGAGATAAAATCAGTAACATCTTTCTGGAGACTGCTCAACCCGTTTTTAATCTCCGAAGTAGCTTTCCGGATACTTTCGCGTGTTTGAAAAAGCTGGTTCAATTGAAGACGCATCATTTCATTTATAACCGATGCAGATTCAACCATTTTTTCCTGATTTGCATCTTCTAAATCATGGTATCCGTCTGCAAGTTCCATATTAGCAGATTGAATATGCTCAATCTGCTGCCTTGTAATGTCGTGGAATTGAATTGCGGTTACAATTTTTCCGGCTTGTTTACTTATGATTTCCGATTTTACAGGAATCATTTCAGCAATTTGAGCTGATTCCTGCTTCTTTTCGATAAGCTGTAAAAGTCCTTCTTCAACTTTCTTCATTATTTCATCTTTATTCGAATTCCTTTCAATGATAAGCTTATTTACTTTTTTTAAAGTATCTTCAATCATTTTATCGAGCTGAATAGTTAATTTAAAAGTTACATCCAGCTTACTTCTTATAACTTCCGAAAGTTTTGTTACTTCCTCTGCCAGGATATTAAATTCTTTATTATCCGAATTAAGACTTGCATCTTCAATTCTTATTGAAATGCCGAGAATATTTAAAAGCTTAACGCTTTTTTTGAATCCTTCCAGAGGCGAATAAATATCGCTGATATTTTTACGAATCTGCAAAAGTGTAGAATTGGCATTTTCAGTCAGCCCGTCAGTTTCGGCAGAATATTTTTCGAGATTTAATAAAAATAATTTCAAGTTTTTTATTGTTTCTGTAATATCATTTCCGTAAAGTAATTCGGATATTTGCAAAGAAAATCCGGAAATATCCTTTGATTTATTATAAAATTTTCTCAGATATTCGCCTGTTTCCAAAAATTCACTTTCAGAAATACTGTTAAGTTTTCTTAATTCTTCATTTGCACTTAGAATCAAGCTTATCCAGTTTTCTATATTTTTCTGTTCAGCAGAATTCAAATTTTTACCATCTTTTTATTAAGAAATAATTGGAAACGAAAGTACTATTTTTACATTTCTCTCGATACTGCATTCTATTTTTATTATTCCGTGGCAAAGACTCATAATTTTTTTCACAATGGCCAAACCAAGTCCGTTACCCTGCTGCTGAATTTTTTCTCTGCCGTGCTGAACAAACGGGACAATATCATTTCCGTTTTTTACCGGGAAATCTATTTTACTTTTATTTGTAACAGTCAGATTATAAAAACCATCCGCTATTGCAGCTTCTATATTAATTTTCTCTCCAAATTCCGAAAACTTTAAGGCATTTTCAATTAATTCCGAAATGCAAAACTTGAAATATTCTTTGTTAATTTTCAGGTAGGTTTCATCAATTTGCAAAGTATTTATATTGGCAGAATCGAATTTCCCAAAAACATTATTGAATATTTCGGAAACCGGATATGTTTTTTCCTGAAAAATATTATCCTTTTCGGTTTTAACTGTTATTTCGGAAAATATTATGAATTTTTCGATGCGGTTATAAAGTCTTAATCCCGATTCTTCAACAAGTTTTAACATTTCTATAATTTCATTTTGCTTATAAGAATCGAATTCGGTTAATAGCATCTGCGTAAAACCTATTATCGAAACAAGCGGGGTACGAAGTTCGTGAGGAATATAAAACGAAATATTAGAAGCAATTTCGTCAATTATTAAATTTCGTTTTTTGCTTTTTTCAAGCCGTATTTTCACGGCACTTAGCAAATCTTTTGCTCTAAAGGGCTTGATTATATAATCATCAGCGCCCTTATTCATTCCAGTGCGGATATCATTATAATCGGCTTTTGCAGTTAGATATATAAAAGGAATATACCCCGAATCGTTTTGACTTATTTTTTCCATTAACTGATAGCCGTCCACTTCCGGCATCATAATATCCGAAATAATAAGATCGGGTGTTTTTGTTTTTAAAATATCGATTGCCTGATTGCCGTTTGAAGCGCTTAAAACCGAATAACCGCTGTTCGAAAGCAAATCTATTATGCCGCTTCTTACCGAAATTTCATCCTCTACAACTAAAATTGTTTCCATTTAAAACCTATAAGAAAATAATTACAAAAGTATTTTCGTAAGTAAATACAGGCATTAAAAAGATATTAAATGAATGGTTCTTTTTTGAATTTTCCGGTTTGTTTTTGCAGTAAACGGCAGTTTCAGGCGGATAATCTTTCTTTTATTCTGGAAAGATATCGCCGGCTTGAAATAAGAGTTTCGGGATAATTTTGAATTTTTATAAAAAAATTACCTTTGCACCCTTTTTCGATGCTGTTTATTTTATTGATGTTAACAAGATACGATCTGTGGATTCTTAAGAATGCTGAATCGGGAAGTATTTTTTCCCAGTCCTTTAATACGCGTCTTACAAGCACTGGTTTTTTGAAATCTGAATATACATTTGAATATTCGCCCTCGGCTATTATGCAGTTAATACTGTTGAAAGAAATTATATGAGTTGCATTATTATATTTCAGAAGAATTTTATCTTCAATATTTTTTTGCTTATTACTAATTGTATTGTTTTTTGCTGTTTTATTAAGTTTCCTGTATTTATCAAGCCGTGTTTCAACTGCATTAATCAATTCCGAAGCCTTGTAAGGTTTTGTTATATAATCATCGGCGCCTAAAGTCATTCCCTTCCTGAAATCTTCGGGATTTGATTTTGAAGTAAGAAAAATAAACGGAATTCCTGAAGAATTGGAATTATTAATCTGCTCTATTACATTATAGCCGTCAATACCAGGCATCATTATATCGCAAATGATTAAAGATGGTTTGATTTCCTTCGAAAGTGATATACCTTCCCGCCCGTCTGCAGTAGTATAAACTTGATAACCGTAATTTGTAAGCAACTCAAACAAGTTGGTTCGGATGCTGTATTCATCCTCAATTATAAGTATTTTTTCTTTCTTCATTTACCGCCGGTTTGCATCTAATATTAACAAGGTTAATACTTTTAGTTGTCTTAAATTTACTTACTTTTCAAAAGTCAGTCAATAATTTTTTAATTGTTTAATTAATTGGGATTAAAATTGTGCATTTAGTTCCCACTCCTTTTTGCGAATTAAAATCGAACAGACCCTTATGGGCATCCACAGCTTTTTTCACAATGGCTAAACCTAAACCTGTTCCGGGTTTATCAATAACATTTCCTCCGCGAAAAAAAGGTTCAAATATTCTTTTCTGATCTTCAGTATCAATTCCGTATCCATTATCTTCAACAGTAATTTCTAAATGACCGCTTAATAGTTCTTTAATTCCGAGATAAATTTTTCCATCTTTGGGAGTATACTTGATGGAATTAGAAAGCAGATTTATTATTAACTGTCTGATTAGTTTTCCATCTATCAAGTATTCTTCTTTCTGCGAATCAAAAATATAAGTAAGTTCATGATCAAAAAAAGGATCGTTTTTACAATTTTCAATAATCTCGCTGCAAACTTTCTTTAAGTTAGTTATTCGAGGATCGAAATTATTCTTTTTAAAATCACCGCTCGATAAAACAAGAACATCATTAATAAGCGAGGTCATTTCCTGTACAGAAAATTGAATTTTATTTATATGTTCAATGTATTTATCTTCATTCCATTTCCGCCCGAACATTTCAAGTAAATCAGCCGATGAAAGAATTGCAGTAAGAGGAGTACGGAATTCGTGCGATGCCATTGAAATAAAATTTGTTTTAAGTTCGCCCAGTTCTTTTTCTCTTTCCAGCGATTCTTCGAGACTCAGCTCAAGTTTTCTTCTTTCAGTAATATCCCTTCCAAATGCAATAACCGAGGGGATTTCATTCTCATCTTCAAATTCGGGCATAAATATCCAGTCAGTCCAAAAACCTGTGGGATACTCAAATTCTGTACGGAAAATATTTTTAGTTTTGATAGTGCTTTCAATTGAATTAGTAATAAATTCTATCAGAACATTTGATTCATTCAAATCTCTTAAACTAGAAAAAACAATTCTTTTAGCATCTAATCCAAGCATATTTGCAAATTCCGGATTTCCATATAGAATTTTAAAATCTTGATTAATTCTTAGGATATAGTCTTTGGATGTATCTGAAAGTTTTCTGAACCTTTCCTCAGATTGGAAAAGTTCTTCTGTGCGTTTCTGCACAAGAATTTCTAACTGCGAGCGGTATTTGTTTAACTCTTTTTCGGCTTCACGCCTGTCCGTAACATCGTATACAATGCAATAAACAAAATGTCTTTTTTCAATAATTATATTCCCGGCAAATATTTCTACATCGCGTTCTCCATTGTTTGAAGTTTTATGTTTTGCTAAGAAATGTTTTCGTGTAAAATCTCTTTGCTTTATTATTTCATCCATTATTTTTCGTGTTGGATATATGTTTAAATCGAAATAACTCATTTTAAGTAAAACAGATTTTTCGTATCCGTAATATTTGCAGGCCATTTTATTTGCATCGGTAATTATTCCTGTTGCAGGATTAAATAAAAGCATTACTGCCGAACTACCTTCAAAAATACTTCTATATCTGTCTTCGCTGAATTTAAGTTCTTCTTCAATCTTTTTACGTTGAAGCATTTTCCAAAAATTATCTATTAATAACTCAACTACCTCCGCATCCTCTTTAAGAAATTCTCCTTTTTTATTAAAAAGTCCTATTATTGCCTTCATCTTGCGTTTTTCAAAAATAGGAACGGCAAATTCGTTGCGGGCTTCAATATCTTGTCCTGAATAATCGACTCTTTTTTCCTTTATATTGCTTTTCCAGATACTCTTTCTCTTGTTAATGCATTCTTTCCAAATTTCGGGTATTTCATCTTCTTTTTCTATAAATTCTTCTTTATTTAATTCCGAATTATTTTTATTTAATATCCATAGTTTAAAATTATTGATGTTATTCTTTTTTTCAACAAACACAATATAAAAGCTTTCATTCTGAAATGTTTTTTTGAACTGTTTAAAAGTATTCTTTACCATTCCTTCAACAGTAAGTTCATCCTGTATCTGATTAAGTTCGGCTACATAACTTAAAACCTCGTTAATTTTTTCCTGCTTGGTTATATTTGTAACAATTCCGGCTCTTTGGCATACTTTTCCGCTTTCATCTAATATTGCAAATGATTTAACCCGGATCCATTTAATATTTCCATTAGGGCTGATTACCCTGAACTTATCATCCAGATATGCTTTATCTAAAAATTTTAGATTCTGAAAAATATTAATCATTCTTTCTTTATCATCCGGATGAACATTAGGAGCTAAGTCTAATGGGTTCTCGTAAAGGCTTTTACGCGTCACATTAAATATTTCGGGATATGCTTTGTTTACATAAACAAATTTTAAGGTCTTAATGTCAATTATCCAAAACCCTGAATCAACGTTTTCTGCAAATTGCCTAATCATTTCTTCGCTTTCTTTAAGAGCAATTTCAGCTTTTTTTCTGTTGGTTACATCCGAAATAACAACAGCAAATTGACCTGGTTTTGGTGAAAATGAATTCACCTCGAAATACTTATCAAGCTCAACCGAGTAATTTTCGTAAAACTTGGTTGTCCTTTTTAATGCCACTTCGCCGAAAATTTCTATCCAATAATCTTCTGTTTTCGGTAAAACTTCTTTTACTGTTTTTCCTAAAACTTTATCTGATTTTATTCCTGTAAGTTTCTCATAAGCCGAATTAACTACTAAAAATCTGTAATCAATAGGCCTGTTTTCGGAATCGGTTATAATTTCGTGAAGAGCAAATCCCTGAGTAATATTTTCGAAAAGCAGCCTGTATTTTTTTTCACTTTCCTGTAATTGGTATTTCGATTTATTGTTTTCAGTTATATCAAGTAAAAAATGTAAAAAACATTTTTCATTTGCCAGTTCAATACTATCTGCCGAAACCCTGAAATCGCGTATTTCACCGGATTTCATTCTGAACTGCGTTTCAAAGTTTTTAATTTTCCCACTTGAAATCAATTTTTTTATATATTTTTCTCTATCCTGCGGCTTTAACCATATATTTAGTTCTAATGTTGTTTTACCAATTACATCCTCCCTATTGTAACCGGTAATTTTGAGAAATGTGTCATTTACTTCCAGCAGCTCGCTAGTATCTAAAGAGGTAAGAATAATTGATTCAGGCGACTTAATAAAAGCTTTTGCAAATCTTTCTTCCGAAAATTTAAGAGTTTCTTCTGCTATTACTCTTTCGGTAATATCTTGGTTAACACCATAAGCCCTAACAGGTTTTCCATTTTCATCTCTTGACACAAAAAACCTGACAATTACATAACCGATAGTTCCATCACCAAATCTTACCTTATGTATCATTTCTCGTTCGTAGCCATCAAATGAAATTCTTGCATCTTTAATTTCGTTTAATATGTTAATCCTGTCATACTGTAATAGGAATTTATTTATATATTCCTCCGATTTTATAACATAACCGCCCATTTCACTGGCGTTTGTGCGCATCATTTTATAGAACTGATCGTTAAAATATAATTCGTTATTTATTAAATCGTGTTCCCAAAAACCTAACTTTGCAATATCAAGAACCTTAAATAATTTCTGCCTGTTGTCGAAATATTCCTGCTCTAAAGTCTGCTTTTCATTTACTTTATTTAACCTTACAAGAAATAAATTATTAGACTTCTTTAATACTTTAGATTTAAGTTCCATCCATTTGCTGCTTTCACTTAGCGGACAGAGATATGTTATTTCAATTCCGTTCTCCGATTTCTCTGTAAATTTGGTAACAACATCTAAGCAGGTCATCTTTTTGCCGCTGTAATCTACTGTTGCCAGTTCCAGTAATCCCGGAAATTTCTTCGTCCCCCATTTTTCTGAATATTTTTTAGAGGTTTCTTCTGATAGTTCTTTCCAAGCTTTGTTTGTTTTAAGTAAATTTCCTTTAACATCAATAATAGCTATGCATTCATTAAAACATTCAATTATTTCGTCCGAACAGTCATTTATATATTCTTCCGATGATTTTTCAACGGTAGATTTCCTCATTATAAATATTCCTATTATCTATGGTTAACTTTGAACAAGAATTATTATCGGTAGATAATTTTTATTTTTTACAGAATTGGATTATTGTTTTGCCCTTTTTGTATAAGTCTATTTTATTTCAAAACTTAAACCGTTCTTTTTTAATTCTTCGTATTTTGCTTCATCGAATTTATATAAACGAGCAACGCGATGAGGAACACCCTTTTGAAACTCTTCAAGTTCTGTAAGTAATTTCATACTGAGAATTCTTTTTCTGAAATTTCTCTTGTCGAATTTTAAATCATAAATAGATTCGTAAAGACTTTGAAGCTGGGTTAGCGTAAACTTAGATGGCAGCAACTCAAAACCAACAGGTTTATGCCTTACAAGCTGCCTTAATGTTTTAAGAGCTGTTCCAAGAATTTCCAGATGATCGAAAGGCATTTCAGGTAATTTTTTAATAGGGAACCACTTAACTTCTTTTGTTTCGCTGCCAGGTTTAAGTGTGTGTTTATCGGGATTGATAAGTGCAAAGTAAGAAATTGTTATAACCCTTCTGCCCGGGTATCTTTCAACTTTTCCGAAAGTATGAACCTGTTCAAGATAGATATTTTTAACATTACTGGTTTCTTCCAGAATTCGTAACGCCGAATCATCAATATTCTCATCCTGTAAAATGAAACCGCCCGGCAGTGCCCACTTCCCTTCTTCAGGAGAGACTTTTCTTTTGATTAGCAAAACCTCCAAGATACTATTTTCGTAACCAAAAACTACACAATCTATTGAAAGATTTTGTATTACTTTATCTGCTCTGTGCGACATTCATTATACGTAATTTTATTTATCTTATTGTAACAAATACACTATCTAAGTATATTTATTTTAAAAAAACGAATCAAATTTTTTATTACTTTATCACAGAAATAGATGAAATTGTTTGAATATTACTTAATTTTTTGTTCAATTAAAATTTTCTTTTCG
>CAYTFZ010000022.1:13996-29739 GCA_964437215.1 uncultured Melioribacteraceae bacterium
GATGAAATTGTTTGAATATTACTTAATTTTTTGTTCAATTAAAATTTTCTTTTCGGAAATTGTGATGTAACTTTATTGGTATTTAAAAAATTATGCTTCACTGCAAATAAAGGAGAATATTGTGAAGGTTGTAACATTTGGCGAAATTATGCTTCGTTTAGCAACCCCGGGTTATCAAAGATTTTCGCAGGCAAAAAATTATGAAGCGGGTTTTGGCGGAGGAGAAGCAAATGTTGCTGTTTCACTTGCAAATTTTGGAATTAAAACTGAATTTGTAAGCCGACTTCCGGAAAACGATATTGGCGAAGCTTGTCTTATGGAGTTAAAAAAATACAGCGTAGGAATAGATCATATTTTGCGCGGCGGAACACGTCTTGGCATTTATTTCCTTGAAAAAGGAGCAGTTTCCCGGGGAAGCAATGTGATTTACGATCGCGCAAATTCATCAATATCCGAAATAAAACCCGGAATGATCGATTGGAATACCATTTTTAAAGGTGCTGATTGGTTTCATTGGACAGGAATCACTCCGGCAATTTCGGAAGGAGCAGCCGAGGTATGCAAGGAAGCCATTAAAATTGCTGTAAAAAAAGGTATTACTGTTTCGTGCGATTTAAATTTCAGAAATAAACTATGGAACTGGGGGAAAAAAGCAGTTGAAGTTATGCCCGAACTTGTTAAAGAGTGCAACATTCTTCTTGGCAATGAAGAAGATGCCGGAATGGCTTTAGGAATTAAACCTGATGGTGTAAATATCAACGCTGCTCATATTGAATCGGAAGCATATCTTTCAGTTTCAAAAAACATAATTGAACAATATCCCCGTGTTAAAAAGGTTATAACAACTTTGCGATCTTCAATTAATGCCAATCATAATACTTGGTCGGGTGTTTTATATAATGGAAAAGATTTTTTTAAAGCGCCCGAATATAACATATCGCATATTGTTGACAGAATAGGCGGGGGCGATTCTTTTATGGCAGGTTTAATTTACGGATTGCTAAACTTTAAAAACGATGACCAAAAAGCATTAAATTTTGCCGTTGCAGCCTCTTGTTTAAAACATACAATAGAAGGTGATTTTAACTTAGTTTCGGTTCAGGAAGTTGAAAAACTTATGTATGGCGATTCATCCGGAAGAGTAATGAGATAATTTTTTATGAGATATGATAGTGTATAAGTTCGGAACAAGTATTATATTAGCAACAATTAAAACAACGGATAGTAAAATATCTGTCAGCTAAATACCCAGGTTGAATAAATATGAGAGATAAAAAAGATTATAAAACAAGAAATCGAACAAATTATTATACAGTAATATTACTAGCGCTTATACTTATTCCGGGTTGCAACAAAAACCAGCATAAAGTAATTAAACTTGCACATGCACTCGATACAAGTCATCCGGTTCATGAAGCAATGGAATTTATGGCGAAAAAGATTTCAGAAAAATCAAATGGTCAGATTGAAGTTGAGATTTACCCTAATCAGCAATTGGGAACTGAAGGTCAATGTCTGGAACTTGTACAAGTAGGGGTAATAGAAATCACTAAAGTTTCTGCAGCTGTTATGGAAGGAATTGTCCCTGAATTTACGATTTTTTCACTTCCCTATTTATTTAAAGATAAAGAACATTATTTTAACTCCCTTGATGGAGATGTAGGTGAAGAGCTGTTGTTATCAGGCGAAGAATACTGGCTAAGAGGACTTTGTTACTATGATGCCGGAAGCAGAAATTTCTACAGTACAAAAAAGATGATCCGAAAACCTTCGGATCTGAAGGGGATGAAAATTAGAGTTATGCAGAGTAATACTGCAATTGAAATGATAGAAAATCTGGGAGGCTCAGCTACACCAATTTCCTGGGGTGAACTTTACACTGCACTTCAAAGCGGAGTTGTTGATGCTGCCGAAAATAATCCGCCAAGTTTTTATTTATCACATCATTATGAGGTTTGTAAATATTTTTCATTGGATGAACATACATCTATCCCTGATATTCTGGTAATCAGCACCAGGTTCTGGAATGAACTTAGTGATAAGGAAAAGATATGGATTAAGGAAGCTGCAATTGAATCATCTCAATATCAAAGAGAACTTTGGGCTGAATCAGAAACAAATGCAATGAAAGAACTTGAGAAAGCCGGAGTTGAATTTTTTCATCCTGATAAGGAACTATTTATGAAAAAAGTTGAACCTATGTATAATAAATATAAAGATAATAAAACGATTTATAGGCTAATTGAAAAAGTTAACAGCGTTAAAAATATCAATAAAATAAAACCAAATAAAAACAATTATGAAAATTAGATCATTGATTGATAAAACACTAGAACTCTTACTAATCGTATTTTTAAGTGGCCTTGTTATTGATGTAATTTGGCAGGTTTTTTCAAGATATATACTTAATTCCCCGAGTTCTTTTACGGACGAATTAGCCAGAGTGCTTCTCATATGGGTTGGCATACTCAGCTCGGCTTACGCCACTGGGAAAAAAATGCATCTGGCAATAGACATATTCTTGAACAAACTCAACGCAAAAAACATGAAACTTGCAAATATTGTTATTAATCTGTTAATAGCAGCTTTCGCATTGACTGTTATGGTCATTGGCGGAGGAAATCTTATTTATATACTTCTGAAACTAGGCAATATAACACCTGCCCTTTCACTGCCTATGGGATATCTATATTCAGTCATTCCAATCAGCGGAATACTTATTATTTATTATTCCCTTTATGATATATTTTCAGGAAATACTACTGAAGAAACATTGCAATCATCTGAAAATCCTTCGGATATAGCGAAACAATCAATAGATTAATAAAGAGAAAAAATGGAAACTGTAAGTATTATTGTATTAGTTGTAAGTTTTTTAATTCTTCTTTCAATTGGTGTTCCTATCGCTTATGGATTGGGAATATCAGCCGTACTAACTTTATTAATCAGTGTCGATTCTTTAGCTACCTTTACAACTTTGGCACAAAGAATGGCTACTGGATTAGACAGTTTTACGCTTCTTGCAATACCATTTTTCATTTTAGCCGGTCAGTTAATGAATCACGGCGGAATAGCAATACGTCTGATTGACTTCGCAAAGGTCCTTGTGGGCAGATTTCCAGGCGGTATTGCGTTTGTTAATATTGTGGCTAATATGCTTTTCGGTTCAATTTCAGGTTCTGCTGGAGCTGCAGCTTCCGCTATTGGTGGATTTATGACTCCTATAATGGAACGCGAAGGATACCCACGAACATTCAGTGTAGCTGTAAATATAACATCAGCAACCACAGGTTTAATTATTCCTCCAAGCAATATATTAATAGTCTATTCCCTTGCCAGCGGAGGCGTATCTATTGCAGCACTTTTTATTGCCGGGTATGTACCGGGAATACTAATGGGTTTGGCGTTAATGCTAGTTGCGGGATATTATTCTAAAAGATTCGGAATCAGCGTTTCTGAAAAAGTGACTTTTAAATTCGCCTTTTTGAAATTCGTACAGGCTTTGCCAAGTCTGTTATTATTATTTATTGTCATTGGGGGAATAATCGCCGGAGTATTTACAGCTACCGAGGCATCAACAATCGCAGTTCTTTATTCCCTGATACTCGCATTTATTTATAAAGAAATAGCCTGGAAAGATTTACCAAAAATATTTTTAAGTACAATTGGTACAGTATCAATTGTTATGCTACTGATCGCAACATCAATAGCTTTATCTTGGGTATTATCATTCGAAAATATTCCCCAGGAAATAAGTGCAGCACTTCTTGGGTTTAGTGATAATATTATTGTCATAATCCTCATTATTAATATGATTCTCCTTTTCGTTGGGATATTTATGGATATGACTCCTGCTGTTTTAATTTTTACACCTATATTCCTCCCTATATTACAGCAGTTTGGTTTTGATCCTATACATTTTGGTATAATAATGATTATGAATCTTTGCGTTGGTTTATGCACTCCTCCTGTAGGGGCTGTTTTATTTATCGGATGCAGCGTAGCCAATGTAAAAATTGAACAAGTAATAAAACCTTTGCTCCCTTTCTTCGCGGCAATGATAATAACATTACTTTTAGTTACATATATACCTGAATTAAGTCTTTGGCTTCCAAGAATTTTTGGATTTTAATTTAAATTGAAGTAATAAACAATTTAAGAAAATAAAAGCAGGGGATCAATTCTTTTGTCCCTCATAAAACAAAGTATTAAAAACTATATGCAATTTGATATCCTTCTGGTTAATTTCCATCTCGTATAATTCAGAACAATACTTCTAAATTTATCCATTACCTTTTAAGGCGAATATGGAAATTCAATATTCATATAATATTCTAATGGTTTTTCAGGTCTTTCAAATCCATCAGGTATTTGCCTTTTTGAAAATATCTGGAAATACTGCACACAGGCATTTCTCCACCATGATGAAACCATCCCATACGTATTCCTTGTATCTGTGATCAATATAATAATCAGGCAGTTTGTGCCAATTCCAAAGAGAAAATCCTGCATAACCTCTTTCAACTGTTCGGTAGAGATTATCCCAATGATTCAATATTCTTTGAGAAATTTTCGGTGTTTCCGAAATATTAAGATTTTCAACCTGCTGGTTTGTCTGCAGTAAACGCAAGAAATGAAAACACCGTATTGAACCCCGGTATCTCTGTTTGCAGTTATATAAATTATTTTTTTTCATAAATCTCTGCTTTGGAAATTATATATCCTTCATTGCCAATTGTCTTTAACTGAGGATATAAGTTTAGTTCTTTAAGAATTTAAGAAGCAGAGTATTTTGATATGATAATAATTCCATTTTCCGTAACATTGCTGAAAGATCTTATTTCTTTATTTAATAATCCTTTTAGCCCGGTTTGTAATTCCGAATCTGCCGATTTTATAATATCTGAATTCCCAACTAAAATACCCGAAATGCTTTTTCTGATATTTTCTAAAATTTCAGAGTCTTTTATTTTATCGTATTTCAGCCATAACCTGTAACCGTCATTGGCAAACAGCAAGTTAAACATAAAAAAGAACAAGGAGAATATTTTTCATATTTTCCTTGTTTTCTAGTTAAAATTAGTATCCGGATTTGATTATTTTATAATTTCTTTTTGCTTTTCCGAAATATATCTCTCACGGGAACTTGCGTGAATTTTACAATTTTTTGCTTTACTCCATTGCAAAATTTCGTCGGGTTTAATTAGAGTTTGTATAACATTAAAACCCTCTTTTTCGAAAAACATCTTGGTACTTAACGCTTTTGAATACCACTCTTCGAAAGTATTTTCCATTTCATCGGAATCTTCCGAAATTTTTTTTATTAGTTCCCAATCTTCTTTTTCGTACCAAGGTATTGTAAAATTCAGTTTTGTGTGCGCCATAATTTTCACCGGTTTTTTACGGGAAATATATCAAAAGTTATTTAAACAGCATAAATAAAATAATAAAAGAAAATTATTATTTATTAATTAAGTTAAAAATATCATCTATGTTTTCCACAGGCAGCGAACATTCATTTCCTTTGCAAGCAAAAAACAAAAGTTTTCCGTCTGAAACTTTGTAATTTTCAAGATAAGGTATTCTGCTCAATAATTTATTGCTTTTGCTGTTAACATTTAAAATTATTGTATCCGGCTCTACATTCTTGTAAAGCTCATCTAATCTGCTGTGATTTTCCGATAAATGCATATCGCCTGCAATTATAATTATATGCGGCATTTTTGAGCTTGATTTTACAGCTGAAAGAAAATGAGTGTAAAGAAAAGGATTTTTAGCTATGGTATCCGAAAATGCGTTCTTTAAATTATCGAATGAGCCTAGATATTTTTCTTCGCCGGTTATCAGATAAAGCTTAAAAAGATTATTAAGATGAACTGAATTTCCTGACGGTATCGCTCCATCGTAAATAATTTTTTTTCGTACAATTACATCTGTAACTTTTTCGGATACAAAGAAATAACCGCCTTCATTTTCATCCAGAAACTCATCTTCAAGTTTTTGCGTAAGGTCTATTGCAGTAATCAAATATTCTTCATCAAAAGTTGACTGATACAGTTCTATCAATCCCCAGATAAAGTAAGAATAATCATCAAGATTCCCGATAATTGCACTTTCATTTTCTCGGTATCGGTGAAAAATATCTTTTGTGTTAGAATCAAATAATTTTTCGAGGATAAATTCAGCAGATTTTATTGCAGAAATAATCATTTCCCTGCTGCCTAAAATTCTTCCTGCATAAGACAAAGAAGCAATCATCAATCCGTTCCAGTCCGTAAGAATTTTTTCGTCCCGCAAAGGACGTATTCTTTTTTCTCTGTAATCAAACATTTTTTGTGAAGACTGGTTAATTGTTCTCTTAAATTCTATTTCAGATAAACCGTATTTTTGCGCTGTATCTTCATTTTCCGAATCGATATAAGGAATATTAAAACCGGTTAAAATGCGTGAACTTTCATCAATAAAGTTTCCTTCGTTTTTAATATTTAAGTAATTTTTAATAACCGCCGATTCTTTTTCGGTTAAAATCAAATCAATTTCGGAAGAAGTCCATAAATAGAATAAGCCTTCTTTCCCTTCGCTGTCTGCATCTTCAGCCGAAAAGAAACCGCCTTCTTCCGAAGTCATATCGCGGATTACATATTCGAATATTTCCCTGCATGTCTGCTCGAATATTTTATTTCCCGTTAACCTGAAAGCTTCGGCAAATACCATTAAAAGCCCTGCCTGGTCGTAAAGCATTTTTTCAAAATGAGGAACAAGCCATTGACGGTCTGTTGAATATCGGTGAAACCCGAAACCAATTTGGTCGAATATTCCTCCATTCCTCAAAGATTTTAATGTTTTCTCAACTATTTCAGGATAAAACTCTAAAAGGAAAAGAAGATTGTGAGGTGTTGGAAATTTCGGTGCATTTCCGAAACCGCCGAATTTTTCATCAAAATTCCTTTCGAAATGCATCGCTGCAGTCTTAATTATTTCTTCGCTTATTTCGCTCTCGTTGGTAAAAACCTGATTTTGAAGATAAGATGTAATTTCTTCGGCTGACTTGTTTATTTCATCCCTGTTATGCATCCATATTTCATTTACTTTTTGAGTCAGATCAATCATTCCTATCTTGTTATTCCGGGATTCTTTCGGGAAATATGTGCCGGCAAAAAATGGTTTTTTTTCGGGTGTCATTATTACGGTTAAAGGCCATCCTCCGCTTCCGGTCATCATCTGGCACACAGCCATATAAATATGATCAAGATCAGGTCTTTCTTCCCTGTCAACTTTAACGCATACAAAATAATTATTCAGCTGCTCTGCAACTTCTTTGTCTTCAAAAGATTCTTGTTCCATTACATGGCACCAATGGCAAGTTGAATAGCCGATAGACAAAAATACAGGTTTATCTTCCATTTTTGCTTTAATAAAAGCTTCTTCCGACCAAGGGAACCAATCCACCGGATTATTTTTGTGTTGAAGCAAATAAGGGCTTTTTTCATTGGCTAATCTGTTTTCGGAAAACATAAAATCTCTATTTATAATTAGATATGATCATTGGAAAATAAGCATACGATAGTAAAAATTAAACCGGAGTGGAAGCAAGCATTACTTTAAAAAAGTCTGCCGAATCTTTATTTTCTTCCTGTGTATATGCATTTATCAAATTATTTAATACTCTTCTTATAATCTGATTGGAATATGTTTTTGAACGTACTACTTTAATAACAGCTTCAACAGAATTTTCGGCAACTGATGGAATGTCTTTTTCGTAAATCAATCTCCCGCCGTTATGGCAGTCGATTAAAACAACTTCATTATTTCTGTATGTTTTTGCTAAAAAATGTCCCGGGAAGTTGCATCCTTCTATTTTAAGTCCGCAGCGCGCTCCCGTGAGGATGTAAATTAAAGCAAGACTTATAGGAATACCTTGTTTTTTTTCGAGAACGTGAATCAAATTGCTGTTTAACGAATTATAATAATCCGTATCAGTTCCCTTCAGATTTTTGCCAATGAATAAAAACTCCGAAAGTTGAAGTTCATTTCCCTCAGGAA
This sequence comes from uncultured Melioribacteraceae bacterium, assembly GCA_964437215.1. Classification (GTDB taxonomy): domain Bacteria; phylum Bacteroidota; class Ignavibacteria; order Ignavibacteriales; family Melioribacteraceae; genus JAAYAN01. The sequence continues at coordinate 22,040 of CAYTFZ010000022.1, forward strand.
ATTTGATTTGGAACTCGTCAGCAAGATTGTTCAGCAGCTCGGATACAGATACAGGATAGGCAAGTCCGTACTGAAATTTTACTATTAAATCGAGCATATATTCAAGCTGTTTGTACTCATCCGGAATCATAAAAATGCTATTCCAGTTTTGTCTTAAATATTTCTTCCGGTTTTTTATATAGACAGGTGTTAAAAAATTTAATTGATTTTGATCGGGAATTACTTTTTCATCAATGATAAAATGTTCAAGCTGTATTCCGTATGATTCTAATTCTACTAAAATACGGCGTCTGATTTCTTCATTTTCGTCGTCAACAAGTTTTACTAAATATTTAAGTTGTTTCAAATCAGACATTTAAAATTCCTAAAACTTTTGTAACAATATAACTTTATTTAAAGATACTTTAAACAATTTAAATCAAATAAAGCATTTAAATAGCATTTTTTTAGTGAGAAAAAACACAAGTATAACAGCCGTAAATCACTGCAAATTTTACCTTAATATTTTTGAAGGCAAACTGATAATTGATTTTACAATATCAAAAATGCTAATTAAAGTTATTCCGATTAGCCGGAATGGAAGAAGCAACAGCCAGATAACGGGATAAACAATTATTGCGGCTAAAGCCAAAGGCCAGCACAAAACCAATAATATCAACCAAAGAATAAATGTTTTCATTTGTTTTTAACAATTATTAAGACGTTTTTATAAAAGACAAATCGATTCAATCAGGTTCAGTCCTTTTTTAATTTGGTAATCTTCTAAATTATCTTTTTGAATTATATTTCCATAATAATCAAGATACAAAATTTCGATATTATACTTTCCGGGATCAATTTTTACCTCTCCTGTAAAACAATAACCGGGCATCGTACGCCACGACCGCAAATCGGCATTTTCAGTAATATCGAAAGCAACATTTGTTAATGCTTTGAAAATATCTCCAAGAAAACTGTCGCTGTTTTTTTGCAACTCGTTTCCTATAGCTCCGGCAGCAATTCCTTTTGCCACTGCTCTTACTATAGTTTTAAAAAAAATCATATTCTTATTAACTTCAAAAGTTTTAATTGCTACAGAATTCATATTTTCAAGCAAATTTAATTCTGCTGTTTCTTTGCCATCAATTTTTAAAATTATTTTATTTACACCAGTACCGCTTTCAATCATTTCAGGAAATGAAAACTTAAAATTTAATCCGTATTTTATTCCCGGGAAAAATATTGGCTGTATATAAAAATTTGACGGATCGGAAATAACCAAAGCATCATCGAATGTTGTTATTCGTGCGCCTACAGCTTTTTTCTGCGGAGCAGTTCCGGTAAAAGATAAAATGTTAAGATATGTGCTATTATATCCGGTGGAATCGAAAACTGAAGGAGCTTCAAAATTATAAACATCCGTATAGGTGTTCCAGGCATCAAGCATCTGATTGTACGAAATCCGGCTGTTATCATACTCTCCTTCAGCCCGGAAAATTAAAAAGCTAATGTAATTTGCAAGCACATTGTTAAGATACTCAAATTCTTTTGCATCCATTTTCAGTTTGTTTTCCGAATCCTTATTAAAGGAATCTGTCATTTCAGCAAACATAGTCTTGTAATATTTCAGCTTGTTGTTTATCCTGTTTACTTCCACATATGCCGAATTAAAATCCTTAAGATTTATAAAATTAAGCGCTTTGAAAATATTGATATACAGATTTTCGTAAACTTCGCCGCTGTAATCAACAATATTATCATTCAAGATATACGAAAATGCTGCCTGCGATACACTTTTTGTGTAAAGTTCTTCAATCAGCATTTCAGCTTTATCGAACCATTTGTTACTCTCGCTGTATTTCCCGTTGTAATGGGAAATAATTGCTTTATCCATCAATAGCAGCAGACTGTCCTTGGTTTCGTATTCGCCTTTTTGTTCCGCTTCCCATATTTTATTTTCTGCCTGCTGATAATCGGCATTTTTTAAATCAGAAATTACGGGTTCGTAAAATTCGTAATTTGTGTGCAGAGAAGAGCACGAGCAAAGCAGTATAAAACTGAAAACTATATATATTTTTATATTCACAATAACCTGTTTGTTAAGGTCTTAAACTGCTTTGTCCGATATATTTTTTAATTTTTTTATTGCCAAGCCAAACTTTCTGATTAGTTTCAATATTTATCAATTCCAAATCCACCTGATATAAAACAGTTCTGTCGCCGCCGTAAGCATCTTCTGTTGAAGTGATAACCCCAAGAAGCATAAAATCCGCACCAAGTTCTTTGTAGAATTTTTTCATAGATTCTTCTGAAGAAAACTTCTGCTGATCTTCGCGCTCATCTCTTACATCCTCTCTTTGCGATTTATCTGCAACAAACTGTACTTTTCCGCTGTTTATAAGTTCTCTTTCAATATCTTTAATAAATGCATCAACCGGAATATGTTCGCTGCTTTTATTTCGTATTGTTCCTACAACTACAACAGGTTTTTTCCCGTTTTCTGTCATAAAATCAGTCAGCCATATTCTTCCTAAAACATCATCAATCATTTCTTCGGCAGTAAGTCTGCTGTCGGTATCATTCCATCTGCCGCTTAAATCTGTTACTTCGTCAGATGAAATTCTTCGTACTTCGCGTGTAGGTCCGCAAGCTGCAACAGACATTAAAATAATTACGGACAATATTATCCTGATTTTAATATTTTTCATTTCTATTACTCCTTTTTATTATTTTAACAAACCGTATAGACATTTCATTATTCATGCCAAAAAAATAAGCATTTTTTAACTTTATTGACAATATTTCGGATTACTATTGTATTAAATAATTAAAAGAATGTACTAAATTATCTACATATAAAAACTTGCATAAAAAAACCCGGTTAAACCGGGTTTTCTTCGTTATTTATATCGGTTGTTCCTCATTTTTCTTTTTAAGCCGCCTGCTGTTCCAGAAGGTAATAATTGCAATTAAAACAATTACGCCTATAATATAAATCCAAGTCATACTGAATCCGCCCATAGCGTCCGACCATTCATCCATTTTATCTTCAATATTTTCTTTCTGCTTTTCTGTTAGAAGTCCGTTTCGTAACAATACAGGCATCCATTTTCCCGATATTTCTTTTTCCCAGATATCTTCAGTAAAATAAGAGTAATTTTTAACTCTGTCTATATTATCCGAAATTTTGCTGCTGTCAATTTCTTTCTGTATATAGTTTATTAAAACAGATTCGAAATCGGAACCGCTTGCAAATTGATCGAGCTGAATATTATAGTTGGCAAAAATACTGTTAACTTCCGCCCATATCTTATTATTGATTTTTTTATCCCATTCCGAAAGCATAAAATCTATTTCGTATAGTTCTTTTTTGCTTTCATTTTGCGAAGCATAAATATCTACAAGCGATGCACCGAACTTTTTCCAGTTCTGAGCGAATTTCTTTTGTTCCTTTTTATATTCTTCCAGATCTTCCGGGATAAATAGATTTTTGTCAATTATTACAATGTTATCATTAATCAGCTCTTTCATTTTATCCAGCAGATTATTGGATTTTATTGTTGCAATAACATCGGCTTTGTCTGTTTGCGAAAATTCGTTCATTTTCTGGAATGAGGTTGTAAAAAAGCTGTCAATAATTCCAGAAATAAATGCATCTCTTTTCAGTATCAAATCTTTCAGCTTTCCGGTTAATGTTTTTAAAGAGTCCGAAGCTTCTTTGCTGCGGGCTGCATTTTTCTTGATTCGCATAATTTCGTTATATAATGCTGTGTTTTCCTGCCTTAACTTGGCTTCGCTTTCGGTTAATACTGTAATATCCTGCTGCAGTTTCAAAATTAGCGATTGGGCTTCGGTAACTTCTCCTTCCAAAGTGGTAATTTGTGATTCATTTTGGATTGCAATATTTAATTTATTGTCCAGTTTTTCAAAAGTTTTTGCGTAATCATCCGGATAAAGCGCTTTATCAAGCAATTCTTTATCGGCTTCCGATTTCAGTTTTAAAGATTCTATTTTTGTCATAACAGCTTCCAATTGAGAAAGCGAATCGGCACTTTCAATTTCTTTATTCAAACTTTCAATTTTTTGTTTGAAGTTTTGAATTTTTTCAAAATCGGACTGCGCATTCAGAAGTCCGGCAGAAAAAACAATTAAAAAGATAATCAGTAATTTATTCATTTTTCTTCTCCTCAATTCCTTCTTCGGTTAAATTAAAATTTTGTTTTCCTGTAAGAAGTTCAATAAAATTATTCCGCTGGTTAAATGCAGGAGATTCAATTCCTGTTTCCGATATTTCAATTTTGCCGGAGGATTTCAGTTTTCCGTCCTTCATTAAAAAAGTATATACGTTTTTAAAGTTTTTGGATACAATAAAATAAAATCCGTTTTTATTACGTATAAGTCTTATTTCTTTTCCGGCAGCAGAAACAGAATCGCCAAACTCGGCTTTAATAAGCGGCTTTATATTAAAGGTCATCGAATATCGTTTTTCGAAAACATTTCCGTCATTATCAGCAGACATCACAACTTCGGCAGGCCAGCTGAAATCAGCCGGTTCAAGAATTACAGATGAACAAGCTTGCAAAATAAAAACAACTGAAGCAAAAAATAAAACTCTCATTATCCCTCCGGAATATTAATTATTTAATTTTAAGACTGTAAAAATTACGAAAAGAAATATAAAATAAAACAGGTAATTTTGATGAATTGGTTTTAACATTGCAGAAAATAAAAAGCCCGTTTTAACGGGCTTTTACTAAATTAAATTTTTATAACTGAATTTTCTGTACCAAATTCGTTTAATATGTGTCCGTCAGCTTCCGATTCATTCATCCAAATATCTTTATCCAACAAATATCTGAACTGATATTCTTTTTCGGTATCAAGTTCAAGAACTATCGAAAAGGCTCCGTCTTTTTTAAGTTTTTCCATCTTTGTTTTTTTAGGATTCCAAGAGTTGAAATCGCCTACAAGACTTGCAGTTTTATTGTCTTTAGCAACTTCTCCGGGAATTCGGAATGTAACTTTGCAAACTGGTTTACTTTTTAAATATTGTTTTTTAATAGCCATTTTTTATATCTCCAAAATAAATTGTCAATTATGTTTTTCTAAAATAACAATTTTTCTGGATATAATTCAATAATAATATTAGTATTTTAAAATGGTTTTCCTTATTTAGTTACAATTTCCTCAACAGAGAAAGTGTCTTTTACCTTTATAGTTAACGGTTTTAAGTTCTCAGTTATAAGTTATAAGTAAAAGCAGGGGTTTCGGAAATTAGGGAAACAGGTTCTTAGGTTTCTTGTATTATTCCCGCTGTTTTGGGTTAGAGGCAGGTTCTAAGTTTTCTATATTCCATCAGGAGTAACTTCTGACGCTACTATACTTTTATAAATAACCATATTAATTCTGTATATATATTATTTTCAACAAATATTGGGGTGCATGATTCCTATAAACAATATATATATTTTCCTCTGAATCAATATAAAATTGATCTTCTATTTTTACCCTACCTTCTTTATCAGTAATTATCCCCAAAGATTTAATTATACTAGTATCCCAATTAAAAGTTTTGTTAATATTTCTTATAATCGCAAAATCTTGACCGTCAAATTTGATAAGATTATATCCTTCTGGGGTCGGAGATAGAAAATATACATTATCTTTACTATAGCTATACGAGGAAATTGGATTTCCTTCAGCTACTAAAACAGAATCACTCCAAATTTTCAAATCATCACTTTTTTTATAAAACATCTTGCTATCTCTTTCATAGGAATTTTCATAATAGAAGAAATAATATTGTTTTTTTATTTTAATTATATAGTTATTAAATATCTTTGATGTTTCCGAATTCACTTCAATAACTTTATTGATTTCAGTTATTTCATTACCGTCAAAAGTGAATACTTCCACACCTTCTAAATAATCAGCTCTTACTAAATCAGTCCAAGCATATTCACTTTTTCTGCCATAACCTTTATAGAATATCGCTTTTTCTTCATTTTTTACTTTGCAAACCTCATTTGTAGAAATTCTCTCATCGTTATCAAATAGTTCATAATCTGAAACTCTTAAATTACTATCTATCTCTGCTAGATAAATTTTCCCATACTGCCTGTTTATATTATCTATTGCGCCCCAATTAAATCTTGTGAAGCTGCAACTTTCAATTTTCAATAAGAATCTTTTATCTCCAATTTTGAAAAAAGATTCTAACCCTGCTGATAAGCATTTTTCTTTTGGATATACAAGTGGTTTAATATCTTTCTTTTTTAAATCAATTAATAGATAGTTTTTAGAAAATAGTTCAAGGTCATCCGTTAATAATGGGTTATATATTTTACATTCTTTATTAACCCATTCATAACACAACTTTCCTCTATAATACTTTTGATGCTTCATTTGATTTTTATCATCAACAATAACCAAATGAAGAGTATCTTTGATCATAACAGCAGTTTGGGTAACACATTTTTCAAATTGAGAATAACTATTCATATTAAATGAAAAATATATACTTATGATAATGTAAAAATTACACCATTTAATTTTCATAATATCACTACCTCAATTAGAAAATATTTTTTGATTTATCATCTTTAGTCCTAAAAAGAGTTACTCTTGACAGGCAGCTACTTTTTACACTTGTGAAAATAAACAAATAAAAAATTTTAGGCAAACGGGGAAAACGGCTTTAAGTTCTCAGTTATAAGTTATAAGTAAAAACAGGGGTTCAGGGAATTGGGAATTTAGTTTTTTGCCTTTTCTTACCTCTTGATACTTACTCTTACTCTTATTAAAATCATTTCCACAAATAGCTTTTACGATTTTTATTTGTTTAATCTGCTCTGCCAACAATTTTTAATATTTTTTCTTTAAGAGAAGGCAAATCGTCAATTAATGTCTGCCATACTGCTCCGCTGTCAACCCCGAAGTAATCGTGGATAAGTCTGTTCCTCATCCCTACAATCTGTTTCCAGGGTATTCTATTGTTTTCTTCTTTGGATTGTTTTGATATCTTATTTGCCGCTTCACCTATTATTTCAAGATTCCGGATCACTGCATCCTGAATCATTTCATTCTTAATAAATTCGTTGTGTTCAAGCCCTTTTGTATATTGTTGAATTTTAGAAATACACTCTAAAATATGCTCGTAATAAACAATATCATTTTTCATAGATAGATTATTTCTTTTTCTATTTCAGTTAAAATGCGTTTGTTTCTTATTGAATTTTCCGTAATCAAATCTACTTTCACACCCAATAATTCCGATAATTCTGTTTCTATTTCGGAAAGTCTGAACAAGGATATGTTGTTTTTGAACTTGACAAGCAAATCCAAATCGCTTTCTTTGTTTTGCTGATTTCTGGAATACGACCCGAATATTCCTATTTTTTCTACCGGTATACTGATAAAATAATTTTTTATAAGTTCAGCGTTTTCAAGTATTGCCGGATTATTCATTTGTATTTATCCTTGTTTTATTAAGTCAAATTTACTAATAAATAGTAAAATGACAAATACCTTAATTACATCATTTCCCTCTCCCCTTTTTGCATACCCGTTAACTGAGTTTCCAGGGAACAGGATATCAGGAAATTAGGAAAACAGGGTTTTAGGTTTTTGCCTTTCCTTACCTCTTACTCTTACTTTTTACTCTTGTCTCACGGCACCCTCGGGAATTTCGAGAAATCGGGTTTACGTTTTTGGTTGTAAGC
>CAYTFZ010000022.1:29839-32280 GCA_964437215.1 uncultured Melioribacteraceae bacterium
CTCACGGCACCCTCGGGAATTTCGAGAAATCGGGTTTACGTTTTTGGTTGTAAGCGTTTTTACCTTCTTTTGCTTCTTCGCTCATATAATACAAAAGAGTTGAATTTCCCGCTAATTCCTGTATTCCGGCTTGCCCGTCAAGTTCGGCGTTAAAAGCAGATTTTAACATCCGCAGCGCGAGCGGACTCATTTGTAAAATTTCGTTTGCCCACTTAATTCCTTCCTCTTCAAGTTCTTCAACTGGAACAACTGTATTTACCAATCCCATCTGCAAAGCTTCCTGAGCGTTGTACTGCCTGCATAAAAACCAGATTTCACGCGCTTTTTTCTGCCCGACAAGTCTGGCAAGATAGCTCGCCCCGAAACCTCCGTCAAAACTCCCCACTCTTGGTCCCGTCTGACCGAAAACTGCATTGCTTGCGGCAATTGTAAGATCGCAAATTACGTGAAGCACGTGTCCCCCGCCGATTGCATAACCCGCAACAAGCGCGATAACCGGTTTAGGAATGCTGCGGATAAGTTTTTGCAAGTCCAAAACATTTAAACGCGGAACTCCATCACCGCCAACATATCCTTTATCTCCCCGGATTGACTGGTCGCCGCCGGAACAAAATGCATATTTGCCGTCCTTCGCTGGTCCATTTCCTGTTAGTAAAATCACCCCGATTTCAGGGTCTTCCCGCGAATCGGAAAAAGCTTCGAACATCTGAACTACAGTTTCGGGACGAAATGCGTTGCGTTTTTCGGGACGGTTTATTGTAATTTTTGCGATGCCGTCCATTTTTTCGTAAATAATATCGGAATAATCTTTAACTTTTTTCCACTGTTTCATTTCAATCTACCTTAAATTTACATTCTCAAAAATAACAAATTTAACACAAATCTATAATTAGTATTATAAATATCAAAACTTTATTAAGTATGCAGATAGAGTTGAACATATTATATCATTTTGATAAAAAATCATACATTCTCAATATATCATAATGATATAAATAATTGTATAATTTTTTTAATTACTTGATATTTATAATAAAAACGAATAATTCCTAAATGGCTTATTTATTGTAATGAGTAAATTTAAACACAAATCTTCGCATATTTTTAATAGCTGAAAAAGAGCTTCAGCCATTAAACTTATTTATTTGAAATAGGATATTAAATAGGAAAAACAAAATGAAAAGCATATTGAGTTTAATAATTTTATTATTTTTTTTTACAAAAGTATATCCTCAATATATCGATAAAAAAACTCTCCCTCTTGCTGTTGAAGTCTGGAGTGAGCCGGAAAAGCTTGATACATTGTTTGGTATTGACTGGAAATATGAAGATTATCCATCCTTAACTCAATCGTATGACACACTTTATTTTCACAGCGGCGAAGCATTATTACAAGCTATAAAACTTGGGCGCCAATGGGAGATATCTGACACAATTCTTAATGATCCAATTGTACGATGCCCAACTCCAAGCCGGGACGGGAAAAGGATATACTTCAGTGCATTCCAGGGATATGGAGGCTGGGATTTATGGTATATTGAATGGCAGCCTGACAGCAGCAAATGGAGCATCCCGCAAAATATGGGATCTGAAATAAACTCTTCGAAAGGCGAGTATTATTTTTATGAGCTTACAAAAGATACAGCCTACATAATTAAAGACGACTCTTTTGGAATGCAGGTTTGCCTTTATCATTTTGAAGATGAAAACGAGAGCTGGGCAAAGGATACAAATTATTATTATCATCCAATAGGATATTGGGGAAATATATTCGGACTAAGCATTACTGAAGATAGAAAGAAGATGTATTTTGCTACCTATATAGACATAAATGATTTAAATAAAAAAGACACTATTCAGGGAATTGATCTTTTGGTCTGTTACAAAAATTCATTAACAAACGACTGGGGTGAAGTTTTTACATTAAATATAAACAGTTTCGCGGTAAATAGAGATACGATATTGCACAGATACTATTTTGGTGGTGGTGAAGAATACCCATGGATTTCGCCTGACGGCAAAGCAATGGTGTTTTCAAGCAACAGGCATACCCTTAATGACCCAATTGCCTGGGAAAAAGATAACACAAAACCGGATCTTTACATAAGCTATCTTTTGGTTGACGAAAACGGTGATACTGTGACAGCAGTTAAAAATAATGAAAAGGAAACTTTCTCATTCCAATTTTATCAAAATTACCCGAATCCATTTAACCCTGAAACAACAATAGAATACAGTCTGAACGGGTCGCTTGACATAAAGATACTTCTTTATGATGCAATTGGAAAAAAAGTTTCATTATTATTTGAGGGAGAAAGAACACGTGGAGAATACCAGATTAAACTAAATGCAGAGCAATTACATTTAGCCAGCGGGGTCTATTATTGCACAATGACTAATAAACTCCAATCGAAAACTATAAAGCTTTTATATTTGAAATA
>CAYTFZ010000023.1:0-30462 GCA_964437215.1 uncultured Melioribacteraceae bacterium
GTATCAACCGAAAGACTTTCGTGTTCGGTTATTACTATTTTAATTTTAAAACCGTTTTCTAGCATTCTTAATTGTTCAAGCTTTTCAATTTTTTCAAGATCAGTCTGTTCGAGCTTTGTAAAATCGAGAAGCGCTTTACGGCGATAGACATACAGGCCGATATGTTTGTAAATATCAGCCAGACTTATTTTTTCGAGCTGTGTTTTTGCATCGCGGACAAAAGGAATTGGGGAACGCGAAAAATACATGGCAAAATTATTATAATCGAAAACCACTTTCGGAATATCCGGCGTTTTTAATTCTTCAACAGTGTTTATTCTTTTTGCCAAGGTGGAAACATTAATGCTTGTATCAAAAAAAAGCGGCTCAATTGCCTGATCGATCATCTCACCTTTAATAAAAGGCTCGTCTCCCTGAATATTTACAATCACTTCGGCTTTCGTCATACTTTCGGCAACATAAGCAAGCCGGTCGGAACCGGTGGCTATATCTTTCGGGGTCATTATAGCTTTTCCGCCGAAACTTCGTACAACCTCGTAAACCCTTTCGTCATCAACGGCAATAATAACATCGTGCAGTAATTTCGATTTTTTCGCGCTCTCGTAAGTATGCTGAATCATCGGTTTGCCGCCAATCTCTGCAAGCGGCTTGCCCATTAATCGCGTTGAAGCAAAACGTGCCGGTATTACACCGAGTATCATTACTAATCCTGACTGATTACTTTTGGAACTTTAAAATGTTCATCTGTCCGGGCAGGTGCGTTTTTCAAAGCTTCTTCACGCGGAATAGATCGGACTGGAATATCTTCGCGGAAAAAATTCGTATTTTCAATCGGATTGAAAAGCGGTTCTACCCCGCTTGTATCAAGCTCGTTCAGTTTTTCCATATAATCCAGAATGCTGTTAAGATGCTTTGTGTAGTTGCCCAACTCGTTTTCTTTTATATCAAGTCTTGCCAACTTTGCTATGTGTTCAACATCTTTTATTGTAACGCTCATATATTACCGAGAATTTTTAATTCTAAATTTTGAATTTTTAATTGTTTAAAGTTAAGTATCATTCCATTAAAATTAAAGAAGAATATTAACTGAAAATTACTTATGCAATAACAAGTTCAACCCCGTTTGCCATAATCTCGGCGGCTAATAAATTATCATTATTAAAATCTTCTGGTCGGAAAGCAATCGGCTCTATTCTTGAATCTATACCCCAAACCAATTCTCCGATATCAACGTTATCTTTAAATCTGTTTCCGCTAAACGATGATGAAATAATTGCAATATCTATATCGCTATCCTCGTTTGGATTTCCATTTGCATATGAACCAAACAGGTAAGCTTTTTCAATTTTAATTTGCTTTTTTATTCTTTTAAGATATTTATAAACCGACTTTTCTATTTCTTTATTTCTTCCAGAATCCATTTCTTAACTTCCTTAACTTTTTCAATCCTTTCTATGGTAAATTCTTTTGTAGCTAATTTATAGACTGTAAATTTCTCATCGGGATAACGAGTATCCAATTGAAATTGATTCAATTCCTGGAATAATCTTGGAATACCTTCATATAATTTTAGTTCTGATATTTCTGCCAATCGTAATAAATTATGTGTTTTGGGAGGGAAACTATTCGTTCTTTTAACAATAAGAGCTTTAAGTAATTTCTCAACTGTTAAATGACACAAAAACAGACAAAAATGCAAATTCTTCCCGGAAGAAAAAATATCGATAGCTGTACTCCAATCACTTTCGGCAGATTCTTTCCAGAATCCAATTTGTTTATTAGTGTCCATAACATCTATATAAATTTATTGTAAAGATATAAAATATTTTTCTTAATATCCTCAAATAGGAGCGACATTAATTAAGATATTGAATTTATAAACTTTATCCTCTTTTTAATTGAAGGATGGCTGTAAAAAAACCATTCCGTTAACGGATGCGGATCTTTGTCTCCGAGATTCTGTTTGTTAAGTTTTTCCAAAGTACTTATAAACGAATTCTTTTTGTTTGTAGTTTTAACTGCATATTCATCAGCTTCATATTCAAATTTGCGTGAAAGCATATTTGAAAGCGGCGTCTGGATTATTCCGATAAGCATTGCCCATAAAGAAATAAGCGGAATTGCGGCTATTTGCGTAATAGAATTAAACCCGAACCAGTTTATCGATATTCCGTATAAATATGCAATTATAAAAAGAGTTAAAAAGCTTGATGCTGTTCCGATAAGAATGTTTTTTATTATGTGTTTGCGTTTATAATGACCTAATTCGTGAGCAATTACAGTTTCAATTTCATCATTATCATAATTATCCAGCAGAGTGTCGCCCAGCAGAATTCTTTTTGTTTTTCCCAGACCTGTAAAAGCAGCATTTGCTTTTTTTGTATTTTTACTCATATCAAAACGGAAAACATTTTCAACTTTAAGTCCGGCATCGGCAGATAATTTTAATATCCGTTCCTTCAAGTCCTCGTTTTCAATCGGAGTAATTTTATAAAATAATGGAAGTATTAATACGGGAAGAATCTGTGCAAGCACCACCGAAAACAGGAATAAAATAATTGCAAACGGAAGCCACCATAAAGCTTCGAATTTAATCAGTACGAAATAAAATAAAAGCAGAAGCGGAATACCAATTACTCCGCCTACTAAAACTTCTTTTAAATCTTCGCAAAACCATTTTATAAAAGTCTGATTCGACAAGTTATATTTATGTTCCAAAATAAAACCGGTATAATAATTTATTGGAAAGAATATAACAGAAGCAACAATTCCGGCAACAATTACAAAAGTAATAAAAACGAGATATTCATTTTGTAAAAAGCTGCATAAAAACTTTTCAAGCTGATAACTTAATCCTGAAATAACAAATAAAAAAATCAGAACAAAACTTGCTATTCCCTCGCCTATGCTGAACCATAGTTTTATTTTATTATATTTTTTTGCTCTTGTATCTGTCATTTTCCGTAATATTATTTTAAGAATTAAATTGTTATTTGTTTTACTTGCTCAAGAAAATCGGGATTTGAAACCGCGCAGGCTTCAAAACCATCAACAATTCCGCCGTCACGGTTAATCAGTGAAAATACCGAAAATGCCATCGCAATGCGATGATCTGTAAAACTTTCGAATATACCGGATTTTCCGCTAACATTTCCAGAAAGTATATACCCGTCGGGCAATTCATCCACAGAAATTCCTGTCTTTCTAAAATTGTCGCACACTGTTTTTATCCGGTCGCTTTCTTTATGCCTTAACTCTTCGGCACCGGTAATTTTAAAATCACCATCGGCAAAAACACCTGCAACCGAAAGGACAGGTATTTCATCAATTATATTAGGAATTAAGCGTGCAGGTATCTCAATGTTTCTTAATTTACTGCTTTTTACAATCAAATTACCGGTTTTTTCACCTGAACGGATTGCTATGTTTTCTTCAGTAATATCAGCGCCCATCATTTTCAGAACCTGTAAAACCCCGGTTCGTGTTTCGTTTAATAACACATTATTCAATTTTAATTCCGAATCCGGCGTAAGCAAAGCAAGAATAATAAAAAATGCGGCGCTGGAAATATCAGATGGCACATTGTAAATTCCCGGTATAGGATAATTTTCTCTGGAGGATGTTATTATTCTTTTGCTGCCTTCAATTTTAACATCAAGTCCCAAAAGATTTTCTGTATGATTTCGTGTAGCGATTTCTTCTATAACAGTCGTTTTGCCATTGAGATGCAGACCAGCTAAAAGGATGGCGCTTTTTACCTGTGCACTTGCAACCGGAAGAGTATATTCAATGGGATGAAGACTTTCGGACGGGAAAATTTTCATCGGCAGAAATCCATCGCCGGAAGCTTTTATAACTGCACCCATTTTTGTAAGCGGATCAATTACACGTTTCATCGGACGCTTTGAAAGTGACGGATCGCCTGTAATGCAAGTTTCAAAATTCTGAGCAGATAAAATTCCGCTCATTAATCTTGTAGTTGTCCCGGAATTTGCAAAATCGAGATCACGAGTCGGCTTTTTTAATCCTTTAAAACCATTCCCTTCAATAAATATTGTGTTTCCTTCTTCAATAATATCGCAGCCCATCTGCCGGAAAGCATTGACTGTGGCGCTTAAATCTTCCGACTTAAGACAATTATTTACAACCGATTTTCCTTTTGCCATTGCCGAAAACATTACAGATCTGTGCGAAACGGATTTATCACCCGGCAAATTAAGTTCGCCTTTTATTTTATTTATTTTAAAAAATTCTTGTCTCATTTATTACACCATTTATCAATTAAATTATTCATTTCATCTTCGCTGTATTCGCATTTTTCGTACATTCCTTTTATCAAACGCTGCCTCTGTGCTTCGTATAAAGTAACAGCAGCCGCCGATGCAACATTTAAGCTTTGAACCATACCCTGCATCGGGATATAAAATAAACCATCGGCAAGTTTTGCTATTTCCGGAGATATTCCCCTGTGTTCATTTCCGAAAACAAGTGCAGTTTTTCCGGTTAAATCTAAATTATAGAGACTTACAGAATTTTCGGAAAGTGTTCCTGCATAGATTTTAAAACCTTGCTCTTTTAATTCATCAAAACATTTTTCCGCTTCAAAATAACCTTGTTTTTCCACCCATTTTGAGGCAGATGCCGAAGACCATTTTGATATTCTTTTAGGATATTTTTCCTTTGTATAAATCATAGATATTTTAGGAACTCCGACTGCATCGCACGAACGGAAAATTGCGCTTACGTTGTGTTTATCGTGTATATTCTCGATAATAACGTGCAATGAAGGCTGTCTTTTCTTTACAGTCTCTACAATCTTTGCCAGTCTTTTTTCTGTTTTAATTTTTCTCAATTTTTTCTTGCAATCAATAGTTTATAAATTACAGTATTTTTTTTCTTTGCCGATCTTTCCACAGTTATACCAATTTCTTTTGATAACTTTAAGTAAAAATTAACTAATTCCAAAACATTATTAATTGCATCTTCTTCTTTATGCGCCCAGCTTTCGCATCCGCTTATTGATGGAACTTCTGCTGTATAACCGTCATCTGTGTTTTTTACAACCATTGTAAGTACCACTAATAACCGCCATCTGCTTTATTTCCGCCTGCAACAATTTTAATACCCGCGCTGGCGCCAATTCTCGATGCTCCGCTTTTTATCATTATTTCAGCATCCTCCCGTGTTCTTATTCCGCCAGAAGCTTTTACACCGATAGAATTGCCTACAACATAACGCATTAAAGCAATATCTTCGGCAGTCGCGCCACTTTTGCTGAATCCGGTAGAAGTTTTAACAAAACCGGCACCGGCTTGTTTGCAAATTATACAGGCTATAATTTTTTCTTCATCGGTAAGTAGAGCAGTTTCGAGGATTACTTTGCAAATAGCACTGCTGCGTTTTGCAGTATCTGCTAAAAGCTTTATTTCATCAAAAACAAATTTGAATTCGCCGTTTTTCAGTTTGCCGATATTTATTACCATATCAATTTCGCCGGCACCGTTTGATAAAGCTTCCTCCGCCTCAAATTGCTTTGATTCCGTAGTAGTTGCCCCAAGCGGGAAACCGATTACCGTGCAAACCTTTACATGACTTCCCTTTAGAATTTCGCTGCAAAATTTTACATATGAAGGATTAACACAAACTGATGCAAATTTGTATTTCAGTGCTTCTTCGCATAGAACTGTTATTTCACTTTCAATTGCATCCGGTTTAAGCAAAGTATGATCAATCATTCCAGCTAATGTTTTATCATTTATCTGCGGAGAGACATATTCATATTTTTCATCAAAAACATATCCCGACTTTTTAAAATATGGTTCTTCTGCTATTTTAATGATTAGATTTTTAATTTCAGTTTTGTTCATTTTTCTTCTCAATTCGTAAATAAGCTTTTAAAGTATTTACAAGCAGCATAGCAATTGTCATTTTTCCTACTCCGCCGGGTACGGGAGTTATGTACGAAGTTTTAGGAGCCACATTTTCAAAATCCACATCGCCTACAATTTTGTAGCCTTTATTGGAATTTTTATCTTCAATTCTGTTAATACCCACATCAATTACAACAGCTCCCTCGCGTACCATATCTTTTGTAATAAAATCCGGTTTTCCTATTGCTGCAATAAGAATATCTGCCTGAAGCGTGAATTGCTTTAAATCCTTTGCAGCGGAATGGCATACAGTTACCACACAATTTGCTCCCTCTTTCTTTTGAAGAAGCATAATTGAGACCGGTTTTCCCACAATGTTGCTTCTTCCCACAACAACCGCGTGTTTCCCCGATGTTTCAATTTTGTAGCGCTTCAGCATTTCGATAATTCCATAAGGCGTGCAAGGATAAAAAGTATCTTTTCCGATAACTAAATTTCCCACACTAACAGGATGAAAACCGTCAACATCTTTTTCCGGTGATATTGCTTCAACCACTGCATCTTCATTTATATGTGAAGGCAAAGGAAGCTGGACAAGTATTCCGTGATAATTGCTGTCTTTATTATATTTATCTATTACAGAAAGAAGTTCATCTTGCGAAATTGTTTCCGGAAGTCTTTCTGTCTTAGAAAGCATTCCAAGTTTTTGGCAAGCTTTCCCTTTGCTGTTAACATATGATTGAGATGCAGGATTTTCGCCGACCAGAATGGTTACAAGTCCTGGTACTTTTTCTCCTTTTTCTGCAAGTTTTTTAATCTTTTCAGCTAATTCGGATTTTATTTCTTCCGATAATTTTGTTCCGTCAATTAGTATCATTTATTTATCCGTATATTTTATTTTATATTCATTTTCGAGATATTGCATAATTTCAATATCGTTTAATATTTCATCCTCGAAAGGATTTGAATTCTGCCATCCGGTTTTTCCTGTTTTGCGGAATCTTTCCAAGCGGCGCGCCGAAATCTCACAATAAATAGGGTCGATATCAACTGTGTAACAAGCTCTTTTGTTTTTTTCCGCAGCAAGCAAAGTTGTTCCCGCGTGAGAAAAAAAATCTATTACTGTATCATTTTCGTTGCTCGAAGTTCTTATTATCCTTTCAATCGATTTTAGCGGCTTTTGAGCAAAGCATCCGTTAACATTTTCTTCAAGCAGATGAAAAACCTGCTGAATATCTATCCAAACATTTCCTGCACGGATTTTATCGGATTTGCTTCTTTCTATATTTTCTGTTTTTTCGCCGCCTACAATTTTATAATATCCTTTAACTGCTTTTGGAATATCAGTATATACTTCTGAAACATTAAAAACAGGATTGCCTTTTGTGTAGTATAAAAGCTCCTGCCTGATCGACATCCAATTCTTTTGAGTGCCGTATCCCCTTTGATTCCTCATAGTTATAAAGCTGCGGGAATTAAAGTCTGTTTTTTTCATCATTAAAATGAACTCGGCAAAGGGTTCGAAATGCTTTTTCTGATCAGCTCCCAGCCATACATAAAATGAAGAATTATCATCCAGAATTGTAAAAGTTAAATCAACCCATTCTTTACACCAGCTTATAAATTCATCCGGATTCTTAAAATCAAAAGCAACCATGTTATAAGGAGGATCGTGCACTGCTAATTTTGCCTTTGCTCCATCCATCAGCTTTTCAATGTTTTGTAAACCGGTACAATCAAAACAGCCGACTTTATGAATTCCTTTTTCATCAGTCCAGATTTCTCCATTATTAATTCTGCAATATCTAAGAAGAAATTTGCGAAGCTTTTCATCTTTATCAAGACGCGGCAAAGGGAAATTTATCATCCGTTTATTTTCCTTTCAAATTCAGGCAGAAGTATTCTTTCAATTTCTACAGCTTTTCCGGTTTGCGAATCGGCTTTAATAAATACTGCGCAAAGATGAACCTGTTCTGTTGCAGTCTGGTATTTCTGCGGTGTCTGATATAAAAACCGGTTTATTGCAGCATCTGTTTTCATCCCGATTACCGAATCGTAGGGGCCGGTCATTCCTACATCTGTAATATATGCAGTTCCTTTAGGGAAAATTCTTTCATCTGCTGTTTGTATATGCGTGTGGGTACCTGCAATTGCAGTAACTTTTCCATCAAGATAATTTGCAAGCGCAAGTTTTTCGGCGGTAGCTTCTGCATGAAAATCAATAAAAACCACTTTAGTTTCGGAATTTATTTTTTTTATTGCCCAGTCAGCTGCCCGAAACGGACAGTCGATAGGCTGCATATATGAGCGCCCTTGAAGATTTAGAACTGCAACTTTTCCTTTCTTTGTTTCCGCAATATACAAACCGCTTCCATAAGTTCCCTGAGGATAATTATGCGGACGAAGCGAACGCGGTTCTTCCTTAAGATAAGCTTGCGATTGAAAAGTTTCCCAGGTATGATTTCCGCCGGTAATAACATCAGCGCCCAAACCTAATAAAACTTCTCCTTCTTCCTTTCTGCATCCTTTCCCGTCCGAGGCATTTTCACCATTTACAATAGTGATATCGGGACTATACTTTTTTAAAAGCAGCGGAAGCCACGTCTTCAGCATTTCCATACCGGGCTGTCCTACTATATCACCGATAAACAAAATATTTATAATCATTATTCTCCAATTTGATAGTGCGAAATATAAACAAATGCTGAAAAAGATTAAGTTTTAAGGTTAAGAAAATTATATAAAAATACTTATTCCGAATTTTCTTTTTAGATTAATATTTACCTTTTTCAGGTAACATTTATTAAAATAAAATGCCACTTATTTATGAAAACTAAATAATTATTTGTTTTAAATCACAAAATAAAATTCTTGTTTGTTAAAATAATATATAATGTATATTTTTGATTCATAAACTTTTAATTACCTATCAGAAACTTATATATATGAAATCAGCGCCATTGGTTAGTCTTGGTTTGCCTGTATACAACGGAAGTAATTTTCTCGAAGAAACATTAGTTTCCATTTCGGAACAAACTTTTGCCGATTACGAGTTAATTATTTCGGATAATGCGTCAACAGATTCTACATACAAGATATGCAAAAGTTTTGCTGAAAAAGACAGCCGGATAGTTCTTACACGTAACAATCAAAATAAAGGCGCAGCCTACAACTACAACAAGGTTTTTTATCAGTCGAAAGGGAAATATTTTAAATGGGCTGCTCACGATGATTTATACGAAAATAATTATCTCGAAAAACTTATTATTCCTTTGGAAAAGGATAGCCAATGCGCAGTAAGCTTTCCAAAACGCATAATAATAAACGAGAAAGGCATTAAAGAAGAATTCATTTCAGATAATTTGAATCTTGAAAGCAACGATCCTGTAGAAAGATACAAAATGTTTCTTTACAAATTCAGATATAACACTATTTTTTGCGACCCTATCTTCGGTTTGATTCGCAGGGATGTTCTTGAAAAAACTAAGCTTATTGGTTCATACCCTACTTCGGATATGAATTTACTGGGAGAACTTGCGCTAAGAGGAAAATTTATCGAAGTGGAAGAATATTTATTTCTGCGCAGGCGGCATCCCGAAATGTCTTCCAAAAAGAATCCTGGAAACCGCGAACGCGCCGAATGGTTTTCTCCTTCAAACAAAGGCAAAATACAGTTACCCAGATGGAGATGGCTTGGCGAATTCATTTCAAGCATTTTCCGTACTGATATAAATTTTCCAAAAAAAATATTTTGTTTAATGCATACTTTTCACTGGAGTATTTATTGGTCTAGAAGTTTTATTGCCGATATTGTCCGGGAATTTTTACATTTGTTTTATCTATTAAAAAAATAATTGTTCAGATAAATAATTGCGAAAGGGGTTATACAATGAAAGTTGCAATATTAGCCGGAGGACATGGTACACGTTTGGCTGAAGAAACCGAAATAAAGCCAAAGCCCATGGTTGAAATCGGCGGGAAACCGATTTTGTGGCACATTATGAAACACTACGAACATTACGGATTTAAGGATTTTGTAATTGCCTTAGGTTATAAAGGCGAATATATTAAAAAGTATATGGTCGATTATCTTTCTCTGCAAGGAAATCTTGAAATCGATTTAGCAAAGGGTACTGTTAAAAATGACGAATCTGTAAAACCAAACTGGAAAATCGAACTGATTGAAACCGGACTTAACACGCTTACAGGCGGAAGAATTAAAAGACTTAAACCTTTTATTGGAAATGAGCCTTTTATGTTAACTTGGGGCGACGGAGTTTCGGATGTTAATTTAAGCGATCTCTTAAAATTTCATAAATCGCACGGCAGACTTGCAACTTTAACTGCGGTACGTCCTCCGGCAAGATACGGGCACCTCGAAATTAAAGAAAAAGGTTTTGTACGCGAATTTTCGGAAAAACCCCAAACAGCAGAAGGATGGATTAACGGTGCTTTTTTTGTACTTCAGCCCGAAATTTTTGATTACATTGAAGGAGATAATACCCAGTGGGAAAAAGAGCCTATGGAAACTCTTGCCCGCGAGGGACAATTAGTTGCATACCAGCACAATTCTTTCTGGCAGTGTATGGATACTTTAAGAGAAAAATATATTTTAGAAAATTTATGGAAAAACGGCAATGCGCCGTGGAAACTTTGGGAGGATTAAATGAAAGTTTTAGTAACAGGTCATAAAGGTTACATAGGAACAATATTAGTTCCAATGCTTTTAAAAGAAGGCCATCAAGTAACAGGATACGACAGCGATTTGTTTCGGAATTGTTCTTTCGGAAACGGAATTGCTAATATTCCGGAAATTATTAAAGACATAAGAGACGCTGAATTAGAAGACGTAAAAGGATTTGATGCGGTTATGCATTTAGCAGGACTTTCAAACGATCCTTTAGGAAACTTAAATCCACAGCTTACTTACAAAATAAATCACGAAGCTTCCGTGCGTCTTGCCGAACTTTGCAAAAAAGCCGGCGTAAAAAGGTTTATTTTCTCTTCATCCTGCAGCAATTACGGAGCCGGCGGCGATAATATGCTCACCGAAACTTCCCCATTCAACCCTGTTACTCCGTATGGAGAATCGAAAGTTTTGGTTGAAAAAGATGTTGCTCAATTAGCAGATGATAATTTTAGTCCAACCTTTTTAAGAAATGCTACTGCATACGGAGTTTCACCAAGATTAAGATTTGATCTCGTTCTCAATAATTTAATAGCATGGGCTTTTACTACAGGAAAAGTGTTTATTAAAAGCGACGGAACTCCGTGGAGACCGATTGTTCACATTGCTGATATATCAAGAGCTTTTATTGCAGTAATGAGTGCCCCGCTTGAAAAAATTCATAACGAAGCTTTTAATGTTGCAAGGAATGAAGATAATTACCGTATCCGCGAAATAGCTGATATTGTTGCCGAAACTGTTCCAAACTGTAAAATTGAATATGCTTCGGATGCAAGCCCTGATTTAAGAAATTACAGAGTAGACGCCTCAAAAATAATTAATACACTCCCCAATTTTAAACCCGAATGGAATGTAAGAAAAGGAGCAAAAGAGCTTTACGAAACTTACAAATCAATTGGTCTTACTCTGGAAGAATTTGAAGGTATAAAATATCAAAGAATTGCTCATATTAAACACCTGATTTCGAATAATAACATTACTAATGATTTAAGATGGAAAAATTAGAAAGCGAGGAATTAATGTATAGAATTACAACTGAATGCCGAAGCTGTGGAAGCAAAAATCTTGAAAAAATAATTTATTTCGGTGATACTGCTCTATCAGACGCACTTCTTACAAAGGAAATGCTTGACAAACCGGAATTGAAAGTACCGCTTACACTTGCTTTCTGTAAAGATTGTACTTTAGTCCAAATTTTAGAAGAAGTTAAACCCGAAATTTTATTCTGCCGAAATTACCCATATTACTCATCAGTATCAAAATATCTTTTAGAGCATTTTGCAAAGAGCGCAAATTCAATTATCCAAGAAAAAAAACTTAGCGCAAATTCTCTTGTTATTGAGGCTGCAAGCAACGACGGTTACATGCTTAAAAACTTTGTAGAAAAAGACATTCCGGTTCTTGGAATTGATCCGGCTGAAGGTCAGGTAAAAATTGCAAACGATAAAGGCATACGCTCGCTAAATGAATTTTTTACTTCGGAGCTTGCAAATAAACTGCACGATAAAGACGGACTATCAGCTGATGTTTTTTTAGCAAATAATGTTCTTGCACATGTACCCGATCTTAATGGCTTTGTTGATGGTATTTTTACATTATTAAAAGAAAACGGGACTGCTGTTATTGAAGCGCCATATCTTATGGATTTAATTGATCATTGTGAATTCGATACAATTTATCATCAGCACTTGTGCTATTTTTCGGTTACTGCTCTCGATAAACTTTTCCGCCGTCACAATTTATTTCTTAACCGAATTGAAAGAGTTGCTATCCACGGAGGCACTTTAAGGCTGTTCATAGAAAAAGTAGAAAATCCGCAAGATTCAGTAAAAAAACTTTTAACTGAAGAAGCTGACAGAAATGTAACTGACATTTTAATTTACAAAAAATTTGCGGAAAGAATTCATTCAATTAAATCATCCTTGTTGCAAATGCTCGATAAAATAAAAAAAGACGGCAAAACAATAGTTGGATACGGAGCTGCAGCAAAAGCTAATACTTTAACAGGTTATTTCGGAATAGGAAGCAATTACCTCGAAGCAATAGCTGATCTCAGCAAGTTTAAACAAGGTTTATTTTTCAGCGGAAATCATCTTCCAATCGTTCCTCCTGCTGAGATTTCCGAAAAGAATTATGACTATATGCTGATTTTAGCCTGGAATTTTGCTAATGAAATTATGGAACAGCAGCAGGAATTTAAAAATAAAGGCGGTAAATTTATAATTCCAATACCCGAACCTAAAATAGTATAAGAATATTAATGATAATTAAAAAAGTTAAAATATATGAGGAATTCTTAGATCTTAAATTATATCGGGAATTGCTCTTATGTAAAAGCAGTTTTTCTTTTGATAAAATAAGTCAACTATGCATTCTGAAATAATAAAAACATATGAAGAATTTCTCAAGCTGGAAAATGTTTGGGATGAACTCTTGATTAAAAGTAACCAATATCACATTAACCTTACTTTTAATTGGAACAAAAACTGGATTCAAACATATTGGAAAAATCAATCTCTCTTTATTGTAGTTGTTTATGATGCCAATGAAATTATTGGAATTGCTCCTTTGGTTATTCACAACAGTTATAAAATACTTCGCGATCTTGTAAAAGTCCGTAGGATTTCATTTATGGCTTCAGGTATAAACGACAGTTGTGATTTTATAATATCCAAAAGAAACAGCGAAGTAATTAATTTAATAATAAATATTTTGTTGAATTACGATAAATTATGGGATGAACTTCAATTTGTAAAAATGTTTAATTATTCTGCAAATTATAAACCTCTTATTGAATCCTTAAAAAGGTATAAAACTAATATAAACGTTATAACTTCTTATACTTCTGCTTTTATAAACACTCAAAAATCTTTTGATGAATATTTAGATACTCTTTCGAAATCAACAATAACAAGTATAAAAAGAAAACAAAAAAAAATAGATACTATATCCCCCGAATTTAAAATACATAAAAATCTTACCCCTGAAATATTTGATCGTATTTTAGAAATCGAATCTGCAAGGGAAAGTAAAGATGGAATTAGAACTAGTTTTTTTAATACTGAGCTTAATAGAATATTTTTCGGCAAATCTATAAATGATTATTACCGTAATACTCAGCCACTTATTTTTACAATTGAGACAAATAATAAGATAATAAGTTTTATGATATGCTTTTTGGAAAATAACACTTTGAAATTCTGGTTAGCATCGTTTGATATAAATTTTTCGCAATACTCGCCTGGTTTTATTTTATTCTATCACACAATTAAATATTGTTGTGAAAATAATATTGTATTATTTGATATGATGCTAGGTATCGAAGAATACAAGAAAAAATGGACGAAGGATACCATAAATGTGCAAAGTGTTTTCTTCGAAAAAGCGTTTATACGTATTAAAATTAGAAATATATATAGGATTTTTGGCAGAATATTTCACAAATATTTTTTTAAGGAATAATTCTTAATGAAAATTATTTTCGTTACTCAGCCTTGGGATGGTATCGGATTAGGTTCTTCAATTGGAATTGTTACATGTAATTTGATAAAACAATTCAAACAGACGAAGGATATATATATTTTCTGCAAAGGAGGAACCGTCCCCGAAGAATATTACAGTTTCACTCTTAAATATATTTATGTTTCATTGTTTACTGATAATATTCTGCAAAAATTTTCTCTCTTTCTCAGAAAATCCGGCATAATTTCCTCCCAAAAAAAACCGATATATATATCTTCGATGAATTATTTTTTTTATGCCTTAAAAGCTGCCATATTTATAAGATTTAATAATATCAATATTGTACACATTCATAACTATTCTCAAATTGTTAGTGTTATAAGATTTTTAAATCCCGAAACAAAAATAATTCTGCATATGCATTGCGAATGGTTAAGTCTTAATAAATCGAAAATAATTAAAAAAAGGATAAAAGATACCGATATCGTTTTGGGATGCAGCAAATATATTTCAGATAAAATTACTGAAAATTATCCTGAATTTATGTATAAAATCAATACTTTATATAATGGATTTGATCCTGATAAATTCAATACAGCAGATACTAATATTAATGATACAAAAATAAGTCTTTTATATTTAGGAAGAATATCGCCTGAAAAAGGATTACACGTATTGCTACCGGCTTTTAATAAAATTTCTAAATTGTATGACGATGTAGTTCTTTGGATTGCCGGATCAATAAAATCGATGCCAAAGGCTTATTTTTTTGATGTTAGTGATGACGAAAACATACTGAATCTCGAAAAATATTACAAATCCAATTATTACGAGCAATTAGTTGCTTTAATCGATAAAGAAGCTGAAAAGAAAATAAATTTTTGCGGATTTCAAGATAGTTATTCAATGCTTAATAAAAGTGATATTCTAATTTTACCTTCTGTTTGGAACGAGCCATTCGGCATGCCTGTAATTGAAGCTATGGCAGCAGGTAAAATTGTAATTGCTTCAAAATCAGGCGGAATTACAGAACTGATATCCGAAAATATTAATGGATTTCTTTTTGAGAAAAATGATATTATTGAACTTAGCAACAGAATGGATTATGTTATCCGAAACTTACACAGTCTCGATAATATACGACAGAATGCTATAAAATTTGCATATGGCAATTTTACTTGGGAAATAATAACTTCCAAACTTGAAAATATTTACAATACTTTATGCGGAGAAGTTTAATTAATGAAAATTGCTTTTATAACACAGCCTTGGGACGGTATCGGACCGGGTTCTTCATTAGGTATATTAACATGTAATATCATTAAACGGCTTATTAAGAATAATAAAGTTATTGTATTCGCCAAAAACGGCAAATGCAATCTGGAAGATAATGGAAATGTAGAATATTTTCATTTTTTTTATAAAACAGACGCAGTGATAGAAAAAATATTTATTTTCTTTAGGAACCTCATAAAATATAAAGAAAATAAAAATCCTGTTTTTAATTCGTTCTTTTACTATTTTTTTTATTCTTTAAGTATTTCTTTAAAGCTGAAAAAAATTAATGCAGATATTGTTCATATTCATAACTTTTCGCAATTTGTTCCGGTAATCAGGTTTTTCAATAAAAATATAAAAATTATTCTTCATATGCATTGCGAGTGGCTATCGCAGCTTGATAAAAAGATTATTCGCCGTCGGATAAAAAAAACTGATAAAATAATCGGGTGCAGCAAATATATATCCGATAAAATAGCTGAAGTTTTTCCGGAATTTTCCTATAAAATTAAATCCTTGCCAAACGGAACAAATATTCCAGAAATCATTTCCGAAGATAACATTAAAGCTAACACCACAAAAAAAATACTTTTTGTCGGAAGAATTTCTCCTGAAAAAGGTGTACACACTCTCTTATCTGCTTTAAATAAGGTTGTAAACGAAATACCGGATGTTCAGCTCGATCTTGCAGGATCAATTAAAACCGCCCCAAAAGAATATATAATTTCATTGGACTCCAATCCATACGTTAAAAATCTTGATAAATTTTATAATCAGGAAAGTTATTTCGATAAATTAAATTCAATGCTTTATAACTTTGCAAAAGAAAAGGTTACTTTTCATCAGCATCTTGATTACACAAAATTAAAAGACTTATACGAACAAGCTGATTTATTAGTAAATCCCTCTTTAAGCGAATCATTTGGAATGGCTGTAATTGAAGCCAATTCATATGGAGTTCCTGTAATTGTAACAAAAACAGGAGGTATGGTTGAGCTTGTAAATGACGGATTCAACGGATACAAAGTAAATCCCGACGACCCTGATGCTTTGGCTTCGATGATAATATATCTTCTCAACAACGACGAAGAAAGAAAAAGACTCGGACAAAATGGTAAAACGATTGTAACCGATTTGTATAATTGGGATAAAATAACTTCAGACCTCGAAAAGATTTATCTATCAGCTTAGAAGGAGATTATTTTGCAATTTTATAAAAAACTTATATTGAAGTTTTTAAGAAGTAAAAAGAAATTTGATTTTTCTGCAAAAGGGAAAAATATCATAGTCTTTGCTCCCCACCCCGATGATGAAACTCTTGGATGCGGCGGAACAATTGCCGAACTTGCCAGCCGCGGGAATAATGTTAATATCGTTTTTTTAACTGATGGAACTAGTTCTCATACAAAATTTATTTCCAGACAAGAATTAAAATCAATACGGATTAAAGAAGCAGAAAAGGCTGCTTATGAACTCGGCATTAAATCCGAAAATCTTCATTTTTTAGAAATAACCGATGGTAATTTGGATAAACAATATAAAAAAACAGTTTCACTTATTGCAGAAACCCTTAAAAATAATAAACCCGATATTATCTTTGTAACTTCCGGTAAAGAATTTCCTGACGATCATTTTTTTACAAATAAGTCGGTTCTAGAAGCTGTAAAAGAGTCAAGTATTTCGCCGGATATTTACGAGTATCTTATTTGGTATTGGCATAGCTGGCCTTTTACACTTTCTTTACCCGAAGGCAAGAAAAATATTCTCAGCTTTATTCTCAGATCAATAAAAACATTTGCTGGATTGCAGACGCTTTTTCTTGTAAACTGCTGTGCTTATATTTCGGTATCGCAAAAAAAGAAAATAAATGCGCTTAATCAACATAAATCACAAATTGAAAGATTAAATGGGATTATTGGTTGGCCTGTTTTAGGAGATGTATCAAAGGGAGAGTTTTTAAATTTCTTCCTTTCTGAAAACGAGTTTTTCATAAAAAGATGAAAATATGTATATTCTTAAATGTTCTCTTTGCCTATTAACAAAAGATTTTGACTTTTTCTTTATATTTACACTTTAGATCCTCTTAATTAAATTTGTAATACCCGGAGATAATATGGCTGAAATACAAAACAATTTAATTTGCCCAAATTGCGGAAGTAAAACCATTAGAACTTTTTTCAGGACAGAAAACGTGCCAGTCCACAGTGTTTTGCTTATGGATACTGAGGATGAGGCAGTAAGTTACCCCAAAGGCGATATAGAGCTTGGTTATTGCAGTACCTGCACATTCATTTATAATACAGTATTCGATGCTTCCAAACACGAATATTCATCTAAATACGAAGAGACCCAGGGATTTTCGGATACCTTTAATAAATTTCATAGAAATCTCGCTCAAAAACTGATTGATAAACATAATCTTCATAATAAGGACATCATTGAAATAGGTTGCGGGAAAGGTGAATTTCTTACGATGATATGCGAATTAGGCAATAACAAAGGGATTGGATTCGATCCTTCGTATGTTCCCGGAAGAAGCAAAAGCAAAATTGAAGAAAAAGTAAATTTTATAAAAGATTTTTACTCTGAAAAATATACAAAGTATCATGGCGATTTTGTAGCTTGCAAGATGACTCTGGAACATATCCCCGATACGCTTGAATTTTTAAAAATCGTACGCCGCTCAATCGGTGATAGATATAATACAATAATTTTCTTCCAAGTACCCGACACCGAAAGAGTTCTTGCCGAAAAAGGTTTTTGGGATATTTATTACGAACATTGTTCCTATTTTAATGTCGCGTCCCTCGAAACTGCATTCAAGCTTGCAGGTTTTAAAGTAATCGATAGCGGCAAAGACTACGATGACCAATATTTAATGGTTGAAGCTGTTCCAACAACTGAAATGCAAGAGATTTCAATTAATCCGGCTCAAAAAGAAAAAATGGAAAAGCTTGTAAACAATTTTGAATCCGAAATAAAAGAAAGACTGAATGAATGGAGGAATGATTTTATAAACTATAAAAATCAGGGTAAAAAGGCTTTATTATGGGGCGGCGGTTCAAAAGCTGTAGCTTTTCTAACAACACTGGGAATAAAAGATGAAATTAAGTATGCTGTTGATATAAATCCA
This sequence comes from uncultured Melioribacteraceae bacterium, assembly GCA_964437215.1. Lineage (GTDB taxonomy): Bacteria > Bacteroidota > Ignavibacteria > Ignavibacteriales > Melioribacteraceae > JAAYAN01. The sequence continues at coordinate 18,431 of CAYTFZ010000023.1, forward strand.
TTTAAACATAATACTTATCTTGCCGGCAACGGACAAAAAATAGTTTCCCCCGAATTTCTAAAAGAATTCATGCCTGAGGTTGTTGTTGTTATGAATCCGATTTATGTTGATGAAATTACAAAAGACATTAATAAGATGGGATTGAATCCTCAAATAGTACCGATAGATTATAAAGATAAACAAGGATAAAAAATGGTTTGTTCAGTTTGTCATTCTGATAATATTACTGTTTTAACCGATATTTTAGATATACCTGTTTTTTGTAATGTTCTTCTTAAAAGCAGAACCGAAGCTCTTAAAGCCCCAAAGGGTAATATAAAATTATGCAGCTGCAATAATTGCAATCACGTTTTTAATGCATCCTTTAAACCTGAAATTATGGATTATGATCAGGATTACGAAAACTCTTTGCACTTTTCTTCAGTTTTTAATAAATATGCCGAGAACCTCGCCGATTATATTATTTCGAAATACAATATCCGCAACAAAGATATAATTGACATCGGCTGCGGAAAAGGTGATTTTTTAAATATTATATGCAACCGCGGAAATAACAAAGGTACAGGGTTTGATAAAAGTTATGTGCCAAAACACAACGATAAAAATATAACATTCATACAGGATTTTTATTCGGACAAATATTTAAGTTACAATGCCGAACTTATTTTATGCCGGCAAGTTCTTGAACATATTCCAAAACCCGGTGAGTTTTTAAATAGTTTTGATAAAGCCATAAAAAGTAAAGATTCTTCAATAGTTTTTTTCGAAGTTCCTAATGCAATGTACACTATTGAATCTCTTGGTATATGGGATTTAATTTATGAACATTGCTCTTATTTCACGGCACACTCAATTTACTCTTTATTTAACTCTTACGGATATGCTGTCCTTGATTTAAAAGAACAGTTTTCGGGTCAATATTTAAGCATCGAACTTTCACCTGATAAAAGTAAATCCGGCAATATCAGTGTTCCGGTTCCGGATAAATCTTTATTTAACAAATTCAAGAAAGAATATGAAAGTAAAATTGAATATTGGCAAAAAGTTATAGCTTCTCAAAAATATGAAGGGAAAAAGATTGTTGTTTGGAGCGCGGGATCAAAAGGGGTTACATTCTTAAATCTTGTTGATCCGGAAGGATACATTAATTTTGTTGTTGATGTGAGTCCGCAAAAACAAAATCTTTTTGTACCCGGGACAGGACAGCAGATAATTTCCCCTGATAAATTAAAAGAAATAAAACCAGATACTGTTATAATAATGAATCCGGTTTATGAATTGGAAATAAGAAATACTTTAGAAAACATCGGTGTTTTTTGCGAAATACTTAAGGCTTAGAATTATTCCCCGAAATAATTTTAAATTCATTAGAAAGCTGTTTTTTTATATCCAGCAAATCCTGTGAAATAACTTTTACCTCACCTATTACAGGCATAAAGTTAGTATCCCCGTTCCATCGTGGAACTACGTGAAGATGAATATGCTGATCAATTCCAGCTCCTGCTGCTTTTCCCAGATTCATCCCAACATTAAAACCTTGCGGATTCATCAACTTTTCAAATACTTTTATAGTAAGCTGAAGTTCTTCCATCATTTCGGTATATTCTTCCTGGATAACCTGTTTAAAATCGGATAAATGTCTGTTTGGTATTATCATCAAATGTCCGCCGTTATACGGGTAAAGATTAAGCATAATAAACGAATGTTTTCCGCGATGAATAACAAGCGAACTGTCCAATGTTTCATCTTCAATTGCTGCCCGGCAAAACACGCATCCGCAATCCTTCTCTTTCTGGTTAAAAGACTCAATATATTTACTTCTCCACGGAGACCACATTTTTTCCATAAGTTACCTCAATGCAAAAAAAAAGCGGAAGAAATTCTTCCGCTTTTATAAATAAATAAGACTTATTCTTCTTCTTTCGATTTTTGATATTCTTCAATAATTTTCGATTCAACTTCTTTAGGTACTTCCTCATAATGAGAGAATTTCAATGAATATGCACCTCTTCCCTGAGTAAGCGAACGAAGCTGAGTTGAATATTTGTAAAGTTCGGCAAGCGGAACTTTAGCGTTTATTTTTTGGAAAGGACCTTCTGCATCCATACCGCTGATTTTACCGCGGCGGCTGGAAATATCCCCCATAACATCGCCCATATAATCTTCAGGCACTTTTACGCTTATATCATAGATAGGCTCTAAAATAACAGGTTTAGCAAGCATAAATCCTTTTTTAAATGCCTGCGATGCAGCCAGTTTGAAAGAAACTTCATCAGAATCCACATTATGGTAAGTTCCATCAAACAATGTAACTTTAATATCAATTACTTTGCTTCCGGTTTGAATACCTTTAACCATTGTTTCTTTCAATCCCTTCTCAACAGCTGGAATAAACCTTCCTGGAACAACACCGCCTACTATTGCATCTACAAATTCAAATCCTTCGCCTCTTGGTTTTGGTTCAAGTTTAAGATGAACGTGACCGTACTGTCCTCTTCCGCCAGACTGTTTTTTATGTTTAAATTCAGCATCATCGCATCTTCCTTTAATGGTTTCGCGGTATGGAATTCTTGGTTCTACCAGATCAACTTCAACATTATATCTGTCCTTAAGCATTTTAGTAGCAAGAGATAACTGCAGCTCACCTTGTCCGGAAACAATTGTCTGTCCAAGTTCAGGGTCAAAACGCACCAATAATGTCGGGTTTTCTTCGTGAATTGTATGAAGTCCGTTTGATATTTTATCTTCATCACCTTTCGATTTCGGCTGTATTGCTGCAAAAATAACAGGTTCGGGAAATGTGATTTTTGACATCGAAATCGAAAAATCTTTAGCAGATAAAGTATCGTTTGTGTGCGAATCTTTTAGCTTTACTACAGCTCCAATATCACCGGCTTCAATTTTCGAAATATCTTTCCTGGTTTTACCATTAAGGCAAAAGATTTGTCCCATTCTTTCTTGTTTATTTTTTTCAGCATTTTGTAAATCCATTCCGGCTGTAACAGAACCGGAATAAACTTTAAATAATGATAGTTCACCTACATGCTGTTCAGATAAAGATTTAAATATAAGCAGCGCTGTTTTTCCTGAAGAAGAACAAGGCACATTCACTTTTTGATTTTTCCCAACTAATTCAGCTTTTGCTTCTGGTCTATCATTTGGAGCCGGGAAATATTCAACTATATAATCGAGCAGATTTGTATGACCAATTCCCTTTCCTGAAGAAAACGCAAATGCAGGGATAATAGTTCTGTTAACAATTCCAGCTTTCAAACCTTTTTTAATTTCGTCATCCGATAACGTACCGTTTTCGAAGAAGTTATTCATTATTTCTTCAGAAGATTCGGCTATCTTTTCGATAAGCTGTTCTCTTAAAGTTTCTGCGTCTCCTTTGATATTATCCGGAACATCTTCAACAGTAACTTTTTTAGAAGCAGCATCACCAAATGTAATTTTTTTCATTTTTATTAAATCAATAACGCTATTGCACCCAACTCCTTCGTGAACTGGTATTGTAACCGCAATAATATCATTCGACAACCTATCCTGAGCCATTTTTAAAGTTTCATCGAATTTTGAATGCTCGTTATCAATTTTGTTTATAACAACTGCCGCGGGCAATTCTAATTCTTTAACAAAATCCCATGTGGATTCTGTCCCAACTTCTATACCTTCGGCGCTTTTAATTACAGAAATTGCTACATCAGCAACCTGAAGTCCGCTTTTTACCTGTCCGATAAAGTCCGAATAACCTGGAGTATCGATAATGTTTATTTTCGTATTTTTCCATTCGAGATGCAAAGGAGTAACTGACATTGAAATTTTTCTTTCAATTTCGTTCGGATTGTAATCCGATATTGTGTTACCTTCGTCAATTGTACCAATTCTGTTAATTTCGCCCGCAGTAAATAATAGTAATTCCGAGATTGTTGTTTTGCCGCTTCCACCGTGCCCGATTAAAGCAATATTACGGATTGATTCAGTGCTAAAGATTTTCAAGCTGCCTCCATAAAGATAATTCCTTCAGATATTCTATTTAATTAAATAATCTTGACCAAAAAGCTTTCACTCCTTTGCGCATTGCCGATACATTTTTCGAAAAACTATCGGTTGAATGGCTTGAGCTAAATAACTGTTTAATATTGGTCAGCGAATTTATTCTTTGTCTTAATTCATCAAAAAGACGGCTGTATTCTGAAATCTGCCTTTCTGCCTGGTCCGAAAACGAAAGCATTTTCTCGCTTATTTCAGTGAGATTTTCAACTAACGGATCAACTCTTCTTCTAAAATCATCTAAAATACTGTTTGTGTTTTCCAATGTATTATGAAGTTTCTTTGCAATTATTATTAAATAAATGCAAAGTGCTGTGGCCGTAATCAGCAGCACCGATAGAAGAATATCATTTAATCCCATTTTTAAGCCTCTTTTTCAGCTTTGTATGTATCCATACCTGCTTTTACTGCACTCTTTATTCTATCTGCTTCTTTCTTGCCTTCTTCTGCAAATGCACTGCCCTTTTTCTTAGCTTCATCAATTATTTCTTCTGCTTCGCCTAAAAGAGCATCAACTTTTTTTTTTGCTTCCGATATTAATCTTTCTGATTTTTGTTTGCCATCGTTAATTAATTCCTGAGCTTTGGTTTTAGCTTTCTGCATATACTCACCGGCTTCATCCATATATTCACCGGATTTATCTTTAATATCTTGTCTTAATTCTTTACCTGCTTTAGGAGCATATAAAAGAGCAATTACTGATCCTACTATTCCGCCGGCTATAAAACCGAGCAGTAAACCTTTTCCGTAATTATTATCCTGTGCCATTTCTTCCTCCATCAAATTAATTAGTATTGTGCAAAATAATAAGAGCCCCGACTAAAATCAAGTAAACTGAACAGACGGGGCATTAATAATTATTTCATATTTTTTATTATCTCTTTTGCAAATTCCGAGCACTTCACTTCTTTTGCATCTTTTAGCAAACGGGCAAAATCGTAGGTTACAACCTTCGATTTTATTGTGCGCTGCAGCGATTTTTCAATTAAGGACGCTGCTTTTTTCCAGCCGAGATATTCAAACATCATAACTCCCGAAAGAATTACTGAACCCGGATTAATTTTATCGAGTCCAGCATATTTCGGAGCAGTTCCGTGAGTTGCTTCAAAAACAGCATAATGATAGCTCATATTTGCTCCAGGAGCTATTCCAAGTCCCCCTACCTGAGCAGCGCAGGCATCCGAAATGTAATCGCCGTTTAAATTCGGGGTTGCAAGCACATCATATTCATCGGGACGCAGAAGTACCTGCTGAAACATACTGTCGGCAATTCTGTCTTTAATAAGGATTTTTCCTTCAGGAACTTTGCCGTTATATTTTTCCCAAACTTCAGCTTCTGTTATTGTTTTATCGGGGAAATGATTTTTAGCGGCTTTATAACCCCATTCGGTAAATGCTCCCTCTGTAAACTTCATAATATTTCCTTTATGAACAAGAGTTACGCTTTTGCGCTTATTGGCAATTGCATATTCAATAGCTTTAACAACAAGTCTTTCTGTGCCGAACTCGCTTATCGGTTTAATTCCTATTCCCGAACCTGAACGTATTTGTTTATTATATTTTTCCGATAAAAATGAAATTATTTCTTCAGCTTCTTTAGAATTCCCTTTGAATTCAATGCCGGCATAAACATCTTCGGTATTTTCGCGATAAATTACAATATCAAGATCCTGCGGACGTTTAACCGGACTTGGAGTGCCCGAATAATATTTAACTGGACGCACGCATGCAAAAAGATCAAGTTTTTGACGCAAAGTTACATTAAGACTCCGAATACCGCCTCCAACCGGAGTTGTAAGAGGACCTTTTATTGCTACAATATATTCTTTTATTGCATCTATTGTTTCTTCGGGAAGCCATTCGTTGTTGCCATATAATTTTACCGACTTTTCACCGGCATATATTTCCATCCATTCAATCTTTTTTTTGCCCCCGTAAGCTTTTTCAACAGCTGCATCAAAAACCATCTGCGAGGCTCTCCAAATATCAGGACCTGTGCCGTCTCCTTCAATAAACGGGATTACAGGATTATCGGGAACTACAAGCTTATCATTTTTAATTTTAATTTTTTCTCCGGAAGCCGGTACTACAATTTTTTTATAACTGCTCATCTATTTCTCCTTTTTAATTTCATCAAATTTTATCTTGCCAAATTCTTTCTGATACAAAAATGCAAATATTATTCCTGTAAAAATAGCAAACCAAAGCGTAACAATCCTTATAATAAATGTTGTTCCTACAGCATTTCCTTTATTTACACCGAAAAGTACCAGCAAAAAAGTTAATGAACCTTCTGTTACACCCAATCCTGCCGGAAGCATTGTAACGGATCCGGCTATTGTGGAAAACGAATATATAAAGGATGCAAGCATCACTGAAATATTTTCACCGTAAAAATTCAGAATCAGATACATCGCGTAACATTCAAAAAACCAGGCAGGCAGGCTTAATAATGTCATTTTTAACAGCGGCTTAAATGTTAGCAGATTATTTGTGCTTTCGTATGCCTGCAGAAGTTTGCTCATATATTTAGCAAAAATTTTTATTTTACTTACTGATTTAACTAAGGGAAGTAATAAATTCCTGTTACCTAGTATAACAGCAAGTACAATAAAAATAATTCCAATAATTATTATAAATTCTTTACCGTAGCCGTAAATATATGCGCCAATTATAGAAATAATTACGAGCGAAAGAAAATCTGTAATTCTTTCAGCAAGAATTATAGGTGCAGTTCTGCTTACCGGATTACCCGTTCTTTCCTTTATTAAATAACACTTAAGTACTTCTCCAAGTTTTCCCGGCGTAAGACTCATCATCAATCCTGCCATAAAAACATAAAAAGATTCTCTTAATGAAATTTTTATTTTCAAAAGATTAAGGTAATAATGCCATTTTAGAAAACGGAAAAAGTAATTAGAAAAAGAAAACAAAAAAAGAAAAGGAATGTAATACCAGTTAAAGTTTAACAGCGATTTATAAACATTATCGAAATCGGCATAAACAGATAGAAGCAGGAATACAAGCGCACCGGCTGCAATTGAAATTACAAGATTTTTTCTAATTTTTTCGAACACTCAGGAAAATTCCAGCAAGTATTTATAAATTTTTGAAAGAGGCAAACCAACAACATTATAATAACATCCGTCAATTTTTTCAACAAACACAGCGCCGAAATCATCCTGAATTCCGTATGCTCCGGCTTTATCCATAGGGCTTCCGGTTTTTATATATTCTTTAATTTCGTAATCCAAAAGTACGCGGAATTTCACCTGCGTAGTTTCGTAATCTGTTATTGTTTTTCCGGTAAATGTATTTTTTATTGAAAATCCGGTATATACAGTATGTGTTTTTCCGCTTAATTTTTTTAGAAGAAAGAATGCATCTTCTTCATTTTTCGGTTTCCCTAAAATCTCGTTATCAAGCACTACAATTGTGTCGGCAGTTATAATTACAGCTTTTGGTGCAAGTTTTCCGGCTGCCTGCATTTTTTCGGAGGCAAGTCTTTTTACAGCTTCAACCGGTAATTCATTTTCTAAAAAATCTTCATTTATATCAACAGAAAATGTTTTAAACTCGAGATTAATTTGTTTTAATAATTTTTTTCTTCGGGGTGATTGCGAAGCGAGATAAAGAGGAAGTTCGAAACTTATCATTTTATAAGAAAACGAGAATTTTAGCGGAACAAATCTTTAATACTGCCCCAAGTTCTTTTTACACTGCTTACATCGTTGTGAACTACAGTAATTTGATTTGAATGAGAAGCAGCAGCTTCTATGCCTTTTTCGTATATTGCCAAACGATACGAATAAACAGATTCATTTATTTTGTAAGCTGATTTATCGAGATATTCGTAATAACTTTTACCGCTTGCGTTAATCCTTGCAATAGGAGAATAAACCGGAGTATTATCCGAATTGATTGTACCTCTTTCAATAATATAATGCGAAAGATTGTTTTCGCTTATTACAGACCATTTTACAAGAACATTGCCATCTTGGCTTTTTGCTGAGAATGAACTTATTTCGGCACCGGCATAACCCAAACCGATTAGAAGAAGAATTGATAATATTGTATAAATCTTTCTTTTCATAACTGTGAATATATTTTTATATAACCAATTAGTCAAGTTTAATATTTAAATATTTTAAAATTCTTTTCCCCATTTGCCAAACCTGAATTTTACGAATATTGATAATGAATATAAAACCACGTATAAAGGCAGTGCCGACCATGCTCCCGGCAATCCGAAATTTAAATATATGCCAAGCAAATAAGCCAGCGGAATAAAGAGGAACCAGTTTATAATAATTTCCGAAAGCATAACATATAATGATTTTCCGGCTGCCTGCAAGCCGTTGGCTAAAACAACGCCAACCGCATAAAATATCTGTCCGAATCCGGCAATTCTTATTGCAGGCAAAGCTGTTTCTATAATTTCAGAATCGTTGGTAACAAGATATAAAATAATTTTAGGGAAGCAGATAAAAATAATTCCGATAAAAATAGTATATAAAGTTGCAAGCTTGCTTGTTTCGAATGCATAGAATTTGGCAACCGCAATTTTTCCTCTTCCGAGATTGTTGCCTGTAAGCGTTTGAACCGCTGCACCAAAACCGAAACAAGGCATAAAGGAAATAAATAAAGAAGACATTACAATCTGACTTGCCGCCTGCTCGAGCGTTCCTATTAATCCTGTAACAGCTATAAAACTTAAAAAACCTATCAGCAGAAAAATATTATGAAAAGAAACCGGGAGCGATATTTTAACTATCGATCGGGCAATGCTTTTATTCCATTTTGTAAACTTAAAATACTTATACTTTTTACGGAGCGAACTTGAGGAAGCAACAATGAAATAATAAAGGACATCGCAAATTGTAGCTAAAGTGGAACCCAGCCCTGCTCCTGCCAGACCCATAGGTTCAAATCCGAATTCACCATAAATAAATACATAGTTAAAAAATATGTTAAGAATATTTGCCATAATTCCCGAATACATGAAAATTTTTGTACGGTTTATGCCGAAATAAAACCCCCGGTACGAAACTGAGATAAGAAAAAAAGGAATCCCCATAAATCTGTAATAGAGATAATCGCCTGCATAATTCCCTACTTTTACATCGGCGGCAAAAAACTGTGAAATGGAATGCGATAAATAAACTCCGGCAATACCTACAAAAGTACCTAATATTATTGCAATATAAAGAGAAGTGTTTAATATGCGACCGCACTCGGAAAAATCGTTTCTGCCATAGTTATGAGCTACAAGAACGTGAGTGCCTGTTGCCAGACTCGAAAAAAAACTTGTAAGCGCCCAGGTTGCCAGAACTCCTAAACCCATAGCGGCAAGAGCGTATTGCGCGTCTTCAATTCTTCCCACCATCGCTGTATCAACAAGCGATAAAATCATTTGCGTTGACAAACCGGCAATTACCGGCAGAGCCAATTTTAAAATTTCGCGGTATGTTTCGGATTTTGCTATGAATTTCATCGAAACAAAAATAAATATATTCCCGGTTATTTTAAATCTTTTATTGACTTAATATATTCGTCCGATTGTGAAGAAAGATGTTTTTGGTTATATTTCTTCAGTTTCCTAAAAAAATAATTGAAATAAAAGTGACAAAACGTGAAGAAATAAAATCTCTTATATCTAATTATTCTGTTAACGAAACCTGGCTTGCCAAACAGCTCGGAATAAAAAAAGATACTTTCGATTTCATATTAAACGACTCCGTCCAGCTTGACGAAGAATTTTATAAAAAGACGAAAGAAATTCTTGACGATTTTCAGTATGAACTTACTTTTGATGAAACCGCGCAGGATGACACGCTCGATTTATTTGTTGATACTGAGTTAATTAAAGGCATTGGCGAAAGAATACGACAATTTGCGCGGAAAAAATACGGCACATTAAAAAGATTAGCCGACGAAATGGAAATATCACCGCAACAGCTTCAGCAGTATATAAGCGGAAAACGCGAACCCGGCTCGCGTATTTTGTTAAAGTTACAACGCCTTGGCTGCGATGTTAACTGGCTACTCGGCGGAACTGATTCCAGCGATTCTTTCAGGGTTTATAATCTTGAAAATGAAGTGCGCAAATACCAAAAAGGAATTGCTGAAATTGATAAGATTTTACAGAGGATGAATTCGCAGGGAAATTTGTAAAGATTCTTTATCCTTTAAATTTCAATTCGGTCTTTCCACGCTTTTGCAGCCCGTAAACCGGTTTCATTGCAAACCCCACAGAATTAAGTTTGTAAACCAGGCTTTTGTCTGGCAGGCACGGCATTATAAATTATTCAGTAACCAGGACCGTAAAAAACTTTTACTCAATATAGCATTATTCATTCTTAAGCTTTTCAATTAATTCCAAGCACTCATTCATTTTTTTAACGTCACCCATTTTCTCATAGATATCAACTTTATCCTTCAAGATACCTAATCTGTACCCGGGGAAGTAACCCCACATTAGATCATAGTTTTCAAGTATTTTATCATAATCCTTTTGTTTTTCATATACCATACTTCTCATATTATAATATGTTGCAGTATTTGGAGATTTCTTAACAAGGTAGTTAAAATCGATTAACGCCTTTTCCAAAGAATCCATTAAGAAATAGAATATTCCTCTTTTTAGATACACTGTTTCGAAATCTTTCGTAAGATTTAAACATTTTTCAACATCATCTAATCCTTGAGCTGGGTTATTATAAGTATTTGCTCTGAAGTAATAAGCCAATCCATTTCCTGGGTCAATCGAAATTATTTCATTAATTAATTCAATTGATTTTTTAGTATTACCAGTCCTTTGTAAATAATAAATCATTCCGATTTTTGCGTTAATGTTTTTATTATCTATTGCATAGGCTTCTTCAATATCAATTTTGGCTTTACTGTCTTCACGGATTGAAGCAAAGTAAATTCCTCTTTCAATCAGATAGTTGATATTTTGATTATCATTAGAAAGCAAATTATTCAAGCTGTCAATTTCTTTTGAGAAATCATCTTTTATCGCTATCTGAGTAATTATTCTTTGTATATCCATATCATTTCTAGAGTTGCAACCGCATAATAGTATAAATAACATTATTATTATTTTATATGAATTATGTGTTAACACCAGATAATATTTTTTATTTTTTTTCATAATTCTATCCTTATCATAACCTGTCTTCACCGGAATATTTTTTCCAGTCTTCAAGGTTCTTGAAATATTTATCGTCATTCGGATCATCATAGTATTCCCAGCCTTTAGTTTCTTTCGGGCACGATTCATTTGCCTTTTGCTTTCTTTCCTTTTCAATATCCTTTTTTATATTTTCGTATATTTTCACAGCTTCTGGATATCCATAACCACCGGCTATTTGCATTAATGCACGGGCTTTATCAAGTTGTACTTGTATTTTAAAACTCTGCAATTCAACTGGTTGAACATTATTATAATACTCAATCAATTGTTTTGCATCATTCACTGTTGTTGCAGCATCTTTAGCCTCATCAACAATTTCGATCAAGTCCTTAATAATTTTTACCTTTTGAAAACCAGTCTTATCCACATAATTAACCGGGTCATTTAAACAATACTCGTAAAAATTGCTTTGCCCGCTCCCGATTTCGCTTACGCTTATCGGGACAGGCTGCCAAAACCAATCCGTCAATTGTTCAGCAAGCTGAACGCCGGACAAGTCGGGTCTTTGGCTGTCCATCTGCCAATTTCAGGATCATAGTCTCGTGCGCCGAACCTTGTTAAACCGGTTTCAGCATCGTATAATCCTCCCGCGAATGCGAAGTCAAGAAAATCATTATTTTTAAGAACACTTGTTATGTTGCCAAATTCATTCCCGATACGGCTTTCGCCTATCGGGACAGGCTATATTCAATATTATTCTGTTAAACCATAATATTTTATTTTGGGAAATACAAAAATAACCTTAAAAGAGACATTACTATTGGTGTAATTATTATTTGTC
>CAYTFZ010000024.1:0-29094 GCA_964437215.1 uncultured Melioribacteraceae bacterium
CAGCAGATTTTGGATAGATTCTAATTAAATAATAGTTTAGGAGAAATAAAATGAAACATATAAAATTATCAGTATTATTATTTGTCCTTATTTCTGCTGTTAACATATTTGCAAGCGGCGGGAAAAGGAACGGTACAGCCGGAGCGGGTTATCTTTTAATTCCGGTTGGTGCCAGAGGAGTAGCAATGGGAGGTTCTACCCTTGTTAACTCTGTTGGTGTGGAATCGATGTATTGGAACCCGGCTAACCTTGCCAGAAGTGAAAGTTCAACAAGTATTTTAGTATCACATATGACGTATATTGCAGATATTAATGTTGAATACGGTGCTTTAGGTATTAAAGTTGGCGAACTTGGATATATAGGTCTGGATGTTAAAGCTTTAAAAGGCGGAGATATTTTAATAACAGATTACTTAAATCCAGATGGTACAGGAGCAACATATAATCCTGCTTTTACAGTAATAGGTTTAACATATGCCCGTGAACTAAATGACAGAATAGCCGTTGGTGTTACTTTAAATTATATAAATGAAACTATTGACCGCGTGAGCGCTACCGGCATTTCATTCAATGCAGGTGTTTCATATATTAATTTTGCAAACATTGACGGTTTATCTTTTGCAGTAACAATGAAAAACCAGGGACCTGAGATGAAATTTGAAGGATCGGGTTTGAGAATTGATGCTACTGCCGATGAGCTTAAACGTGGGAAACAGTCATATCTTGTTGATGCTGCCAGTTTCGAATTACCTTCGTCTCTCGAATTCGGTGTCGGTTATAAATACGCATTGGATACCCAGAATGAAGTAAATGTTTCGGGTGTTTTTCAAAACAATAACTTCTGGAGCGATGAATATAAAATAGGTGCCGAATATGGTTTCGACAATATGTTCTTTGCCCGCGTGGGATATGATTTTGCCCCCGATGTTGATGACGAAGAACATATTTACGGTTTTGCAGCAGGCTTTGGTATAAACTACGAATCCAACGGTTTTGCAGCAAAATTTGATTATGCTTACAGACAAACAGAAGTGTTTGACGGCAACCACGTATTTTCAATATTACTAGGATTATAATTACTTAAAGAAACCCGGTTAAAATGCCGGGTTTCTTTTTCCAAAATAAACATTCCTTTTATTCCTTTTTGAAATATCTTCCGCAATTAGTATAATTGGTTTTAAGATTATTTTCTTTCACTAGAGGAATTCCAATGAAACGTCTTTCTTTTACTATGCTGTTAATTATGCTTGAATTCTTGCAAGCTCAATCTAAAATGAATTTTGAAGTTGATTACGCAAAATTCAAATATGATTCTGTTTCAAATTTTGTTGAAGTTTATTACTTAGTAGACGCATCGGTACTAACTCCTAAACCCGACAGTTCGGGTTTCCTTTCGCAGGCTGTGTTGAATTTTGTTATTTTTAATCCAGTTACAAAAGATACAATTGCAGGAAACAGTTATAAGTATGAAAAGTTTTATAACGACTCAACTGAATTAAGAGCTCCGAACCAATCGCAATTAGGTTTGCTTTCTTATGCAGTTCCTTTAGGGAAATACACATTAGAGGCAACAATATATGATGCAAATAATCTTAAAAAATGGCAGAAAAAAACACAAGAAATTATAATAGAAAACTTCGAATCGGCTTATGTAAAAGTAAGCGATATTGAATTAGCTGTAAATATTAAACAAATGGATGAACAACAAAAATCTATTTTCTATAAGAATTCTTATGAAGTTTTACCAAATCCTTCGGGTTTATATACCGAAATGTCTCCTGTGTTATTTTATTATTCCGAAATTTATAACCTTAAAAGTCTTGCTGATACCTCTTACTTAATTACAAAAAGCCTGTTTAACAGCAGAAATCAAAAAATGACATCTCAGTCAAAGAGTGTTCGTTCAGATGTTAATTCAATAGTTGATGTAGGACTTTTTCAATTAAAAAATTATCCGACAGATAAATATTATATAATGATTGAAATTACAGATCCGGTAACGCGACGTATTTCTTCTTCAGTAAGAAGTTTTATTTTATATAATCCCAATGTAAAGGATTCAGTTGTTGCTTATAATGTTTCAGGAACATATATGCAATCGGAATTTGCAAATATGAGCGAGGAAGAATGCGATTTAATGTTCGATCAATGCAAATATATTGCCGTTGAAAATGAGACTGATGAATATGAATCTTTAAGAACTGAAGAATCGAAAAAAGAATATATGTATAATTTTTGGTTAAAAAGAGATCCAAACCCTGGTACAATGATTAATGAATTAAAAAGCGAGTATATGCAAAGAGTTGATTTTGTAAACAGAAATTACGGTAATTTTAACAGTGCCGGATACAAAAGCGACAGAGGAAGGATTTATCTCATATACGGAGTTCCCGATGATATTGAAAGATATCCGAATGAAAAAGATAAAAAACCATACGAAATATGGACATACCAGTCGATTGAAGGCGGAGTTTACTTTGTTTTTGCAGATGTAAGGGGAATATCGCGCTATGAACTTATGCACTCAACAAAAAACGGTGAGATGAAAGACCCTGAATGGGAAAGAAGAATAGCTACAGAATAAGGAATGTCTTTCAATAAAAATAAAATAGAGTTTTTAATTTTTAAGTTGTTAGAGTTTTTCAGTAGTATATTCGGACTGAAAAACTCTTATATTATAGGAACAATTGTAGGATTAACTTTCTGTTACTTAATCCCGGTCAGAAAAAAAACTGTTTACAGCAATCTGCAAAAAGCTTTTCCTGAGTACGAAAAGAAAAAAATCAAAAAACTAATCAGGGCAAATTATATCAGCATCGGAACCCTTTTTGCTGAAATTATGTGTGTTCCTCGCTGTACCGAAAGAGAAATATTCGAAAAGTTTGAAGCAGATAGAGAGCTTATGGTTAAAAATTTCACTCACAATAAAGGGGTGATTTTGTTAACCGGGCATTTCGGTAATTGGGAGCTTGGGGCAATTTTAACCGGCTTGATTTTACAAAAGAGTATAAATGTTTTGGCAAAACCACAAAGGAACGGTTATATAACTGATTGGCTTAAAGAAATGAGAGGAAAATTCGGTAACAAATCAGTTATGCTGGGCACTTCTGTGCGCGAATTATATTCGTTACTGAAAAAAGGAGAAATTGCAGGTGTTGTTGGCGATCAGCGCGGACCGATTGAAGGTATGAGAGTAAATTATTTCGGTTACGAAACAGCAGTTTACTCTGGTGTTGCAGAAATAGCAGTTAAAACTGAAAGTAAAATAGTGCTTTGTTTTGTTGTAAGAAAACCAAATAAAAAATACACTCTTGAAATGGAAGAGATCGATTATAAAAATTTTACCGGCACTTCGGAAGATAAAGTAAAAATGATTAATGTTCGGTATTTTTCAATTTTAGAAAAATATGTTAGGCTTTATCCCAGTCAATGGTTCTGGATGCATAAAATTTGGAAATACTGAAATGAAAAGAATTTTAGTTTTGCAAACTGCGTTTCCTGGCGATGCAATTTTAACTTTGCCTTTAATTCAAAAGATATATGAAAAATACGGAGAACCTGAGATCGATGTTATCTGTATTCCGGCTTCGGCTGATATTTTTACAGCATCACCTAAAGTAAATTCTGTGTTGATTCTGGATAAAAAGAATACCGAAAAAAGCTTATTCAGTCTTTTAAGTTTTTCTAAAAAGATAAGAGAAAATAAATATGATATATTATTCTCTCCGCACAGATCATTCCGCAGCGGAATTATAAGCTTTCTCTCTTATATTCCCGAAAGAATTTCATTTGACAATGCAAGTATAAAGGAAGCATATACTAAAGTTATAAAATACCGGAAAGACTTCCACGAAGTCCAAAGGAATTTATCACTTTTAAACACCGAAGCATTATCAGATTTTCCGGAAATACTACCGGAAATTGTTGCAAACCGTGAATGCAAAGCAAAAATACAAGATATACTTGGTAAAATTAAAAGTGAAGAAATTGTTATTATTGCGCCGGGTAGTGTTTGGGAAACAAAAAAATATCCCGAGGAATATTTTAAAACGATTACAGGGTATTTAATAAATAAAAGCAAAACAGTTATAGCTGTAGGTTCCTTAAGCGACAAAGAATTGTGCGGCAGACTTTCGGAAGACAAAAAGAAATATTTCAATTTAGCCGGAGAATTAACAATTCCTGAAACTGTTGAACTTATGCGGCATGCCAATCTTGTAATCTGCAATGACAGTTCCCCGGCACATATGGCAGTATCGGCAAATCAAAAAGTATTAACAATATATTGCTCAACAATTAAAGATTTCGGTTTTTATCCCTATACTTCCAAAAGCAGCATTATAAGTTATAACGAAATTGACTGCAAACCCTGCGGAATTCACGGTCATAAAAAGTGTCCTTTAGGGCATTTCAATTGCGGTAAATTATTATTACCCGAAAAAGTTTTAGAAAAGATTGAAGAAATTTTGGCATATTAATAAAAAAATCATTTTAATTAGACTTTAAAAAAACTTTATAATGAAAAAATTAAAACTAAAAGATCTTAAAAATTCATCGGTTTATGTAACGCCGCATTTCCCAATTTTAAGCACAAAGCGATATAAAATTGGTTTTCTAAGTTTTATATTGATTATTGGCGGTTATTCGCTTTTAGTAGCTTTGTTTACTATAGGAATACTTGTTTTTACACCGGCAAAAGAAATTCCCTTTCTTTTTGAAAACATCGAATTGCAAAAACAGCAGGCGAATGTTGAAATTCTTGAGCAGAAAGTAAGACTTCTTACTGCCGAAATTAATAGGATTTCGGACATTAATAAAAGCTTAAAGTATGCAATAATATTAGGAATAGAAGATTCTATTGATACTACTAATGCGGTTTACGACAGCCTTAAAACAAAAAAAGAATCCGGTTTTGAGAATAATATTTTCGGTATTACGGCTTTTCTGATAAATAAGTATTTCGCGCAAAACAGCTCAACTTTTTTTATTTCCCCTGTAAACGGTTTTATTGTAAAAGAGTATAACGAAAAACAAGGGCATTTGGGAATTGATTATGGAGTTAAGGATGGAACTGTAATTTCCGCGGCGTCCGGAGGATATGTGATTTTTGCGGGAAGAACTTTTGAAGACGGCAACGTAATAATTATAAAACATAAAGGCGAGTACATTTCAATTTATAAACATTGTTCGGTATTGTTAAAAAAAAACAGGGATACGGTAGTGCAGGGGGAAGCAATTGCACTTAGCGGCAACAGCGGTTACAATACTACCGGGGCGCATCTGCATTTCGAAATATGGAAGAACGGTAAAGCTGTGAATCCAAAAAATTTCTTAATAAATAATTGAGGAGTGACAATTGGCTATGATGAAAAAAGACAATCTGCCTTCAAAAGATTTCAGCATCTTAAGTGATTGCGTAAAAATTGAAGGAAAAATTTACAGTGAAGGAAACGTAAATATCGACGGAGCTGTTACAGGTGATATTAATGTAAACGGTAATATCTCAATCGGTGAAAAAGCTTTAATTAAAGGTACCGTAATTGCGGAAAATATTGTTTTAATGGGAAAAGTTGAAGGTAAGGTTCAGGCAAAAGAAAAACTTGTGTTAGAAGGAAAATCATATTTAAAAGGTGATTTAATAGCAAAAATTCTAGTTGTTGAGGCGGGAGCAAAATTCGAAGGCCAAAGTTTAACAACTCCACCGGCTTCAAATAATCAGGTTAAATCCGATAATAAATAAATGAATTCGGAAAAAGATGAAGACGAAAGATTTAAGGGGCTAAAAAGTGCAGCTCCTTATATGGGATTAGGTATTCAGCTTGCAGCAACAGTGGTTTTAATGTTTTTTTTAGGTAAATGGCTTGATGACGAGTTTGAGTTATTTCCGTATTTAACAATTATATTTTCGATATTTGGCGCGTTTGCGGCAATATATAATTTTATAAAAGTAGTTTTGGAATTGAACAAAAAGAATGAAAAAAATTAGTTTTTATATTAGTATTGGATTTGTAATATCTTTTATAATATTATTCATTCTTGCTTCAGTTAATATTTTAAGTGAAAGGATATTTGTTTCTGCAAGCTATGCCGGAATAATTAATTTGTTAAATATTCTGCTTTCATTATTGTTATTCAATTATTCATACAAGAAAAGCAATAAAATTTTTTTAGTATCAGTTTTAGGCGGAATGAGTGCAAGAATGATAATAATTTTATTGTCGGTCTTTATGATTATTAAGTTCTTGAATATTGATATTTATGCATTTATATTTGTATTCTTTGTTTTATATTTTGCATTACTTTTAATTGAAGTAGTGTATTTTAACAGATATATGAAGTTGAAAACTGATAAATAAATGCTATACAGTGAAGCAAAAATAACAAGCGATACTCTTACAGCCGTTGCAGAAAAATCTTCTGATACGGGCTGGATAATGCATCACATACTGGATGGGAATACACTCGACTTCTCTCCATTTGCTGTTATTAATTTGCCTCATTTCGAATTATTCGGAATTGATATTTCAATTACCAGGCACGTTGTTTTTATGTGGATAGCTTCAATTCTTTTAATAGCGGTATTCGTACCGGTTTCTAAAAGATATAAAAATTCGATGGTGCCCAAAGGAGTTACTAATTTTTTAGAAATATTTATTGTATTTGTTCGTGATGAAATAGCCAAACCTACAATAGGAAAAGGATACAATAAGTTTTTAAGTTATCTTTTGACAATATTTTTTTTCATTTTAACATGTAATTTTATAGGATTGGTGCCTTTTGGTGCAACAGCTACAAGCAATATATCTGTTACTGCAACTTTGGCAATAATTTCATTTTTAGTAATTCAAGCCGGCGGAATTATGAAAAACGGAGCATTTGGGTACTTTAAGGGATTAATCCCTCATGGAATCCCTTTTTGGCTTTCACCTATTATGTTTGTTGTTGAATTGCTTGGCTTATTTACGAAACCTTTTGCTCTTGCAATAAGACTCTTTGCAAATATGACCGCCGGTCATGTAATTATTCTATCTTTAATTGGTTTAATATTTATTCTTAATACTATTTGGATTTCTCCCGTATCAATTGGATTTGCATTATTTATTTATATATTAGAAATTTTATTTGCACTCATTCAAGCATATATTTTTACAATGTTCTCATCACTTTTTATAGGAATGGCAGTTCATCAGGAACATTAAGATTATTAATTTATAAAGGAGGATTTAATGGATTTTTCATTGGCATATTTAGCAGCTGGATTCAGTGCAGCTTTAACTGTAATAGGCGGAGCTTTTGGTATTGGCAAATTGGCAAGCGCTGCAATGGAAGCAAGCGGCAGACAGCCTGAAGCAGCTGGCGATATACGAACATCAATGATTATCGCTGCAGCACTTATTGAAAGTATTTCACTTTTTGCATTGGTAATCTGTATTCTGCTGGCATTAAAATCTTAAAAATTTTAAGACCAACTAATACAAAAGGTTTAATATGGCTTTAATTATTAATTTCATCCTGCTTGCTTTTTCGGAAAGCGGCAGTCATCAGGGCGGTATTCTTGATGTAAATCCAGGACTAATTATTTGGACAGCATTTACATTTGTAGTGCTTTTAATAATTTTGGGGAAATTTGCTTGGAAGCCCATTCTTAAATCGCTGGATGACAGAGAAAAATTCATTTCAGATTCTTTAGAAAAAGCTGAAAATGCCAGAAAAGAAGCCGAAAGACTTTTTGAGGAAAACAAAGCAAATCTTGCAAAGGCTGAAGAAGAAACACAAAAGATTATTTTGCAAGGAAGAGAATACGCTGAAAAATTAAAAGATCAGATAATTGAAGAAAGCAAAAATGAAGCAAAAAAAATAATGGATGCTGCAACATCTGAAATTCAGCGGAAAAATCAGGAGGCAATGAATAATTTAAAAGAGCAGATAGTAGAAATAGCCGTAAATGCTGCCGAAAAAATTATTCGCGAAAATCTTGATAAAGAGTTGCAGAAAAAAATTGTTGATAAATATATTCAGGAATTGCCTAAAAACTGATGAGTACATTTAACGTTACATCAAGATACGCTAAGGCATTTTATTCGCAGGCAGAAAGCAAAGGGTTGCTGGAGGAAGTGTCAGCGGATACAGAGGATGTGGTTAAGACATTCGAAAACTCCAAACAGTTAAGAACTTTAGTAAAAAATCCAGTTTTAGGCAATGAGAAAAAATTGGCTGTGCTGCACGAAATATTTGCTGAAAAGGTTAATAGGGAAACTATAAACTTTATTTCCTTTATTACTGAAAAAGACAGGGCTTTTTTATTATTTGAAATATTTAAAAGACTTTCGCAAATAATAAACGAAAAAACCGGATATGTAGAAGTTGAAGTATCGAGTGCTGTGGTTGTATCTGATGAACAAGATAAAATGCTTATTTCCAAACTTGAAGAGTTTACAGAAAAAAAGGTAAAAGCAAAATATAAAATTAACGAAAATTTAATTGGCGGGTTTATTGCCCGGATTGGTGATGTTTTGGTTGATGCATCAGTGAAAAACCAGTTAAAGATATTAAAAAAACAATTACTAAGTTAAAGCAGAATACTGCTTAAAAAAAGGAATAATTGTATGGCTGAAGTTAGACCGGATGAAGTTTCTGCAATATTAAGAAAGCAATTATCTGGTTTCGATAGTGAAATAGATATTTACGATGTCGGTACTGTTTTACAGGTAGGAGACGGTATTGCCAGAGTTTACGGACTTTCCAATGTTATGGCAAGCGAGCTGCTCGAATTTCCGAATGATGTGATGGGAATGGTTCTTAATCTTGAAGAGGATAGCGTAGGCTGTGTCCTTTTTGGCGAAAGTTCGCTTATAAAAGAAGGTGATACAGTTAAAAGAACCAAAAGAGTAGCTTCTTTTCCTGTAGGAGATTCTTTGCTGGGACGGGTTGTTGATCCTTTAGGTGAACCTCAAGACGGAAAGGGCACTCTCGATTCGGTAAAATATATGCCTATCGAAAGAAAAGCGCTTGGCGTATTAGCACGCCAGCCTGTGAAAGAACCGCTTCAAACAGGAATTGCAGCCGTTGATGCTATGATTCCTATAGGAAGAGGACAAAGAGAATTGATAATTGGCGACAGGCAAACTGGTAAAACTGCTGTTGCAATAGATGCCATTATTAATCAGAAATTTACGCATACTGAAGAAGCTTCAAAATTAGGGATTAAACCTGTTTACTGCGTATATGTTGCTATCGGACAGAAAAATTCTACAGTTGCTCAGGTAGTAGCAAAACTTGAACAACACGGTGCAATGGAATACACTACAGTTGTATCTGCCCCAGCATCCTCACCAGCACCACTCCAGTATATTGCTCCGTATTCAGGAGCAACATTAGGTGAATATTTCCGTGACAATGGAAAGCATTCGCTGGTTGTTTATGATGATCTTTCGAAGCAAGCTACTGCGTACAGAGAATTAGCTTTGTTGCTGCGCCGTCCTCCCGGACGCGAAGCATACCCTGGTGATGTATTTTATCTGCATTCGCGTTTGTTGGAGCGCGCATCAAAATTAAATGATGATTTAGGCGGCGGAAGTCTTACTGCTTTGCCGATAATTGAAACTCAGCAGGGAGACGTTTCTGCATATATTCCAACGAATGTAATTTCAATTACAGACGGACAAATTTATCTTGAACCGAATTTATTTAATTCTGGTGTTCGTCCTGCTATTAACGTTGGAATAAGCGTTTCTCGTGTTGGTGGAAATGCCCAGATTAAAGCTATGAAAAAAGTTGCAGGTTCACTTAAACTTGAACTTGCACAATATCGTGAGCTCGAAGCTTTTGCAAAATTCGGTTCGGATTTGGATAAATCAACGCGAAAAACCTTGGCAAAAGGAGAAAGGCTTGTAGAATTACTTAAACAAGGACAGTACAGACCAATGCCGGTAGAAAAACAAGTAGTGAGCGTTTTCCTTGGAACCCAGGGCTATTTAGAAAATATAGCGGTAAAAGATGTAAAGCGGTTTGAAAAAGAAATTCTTGAGTATATTGAATTAAAGTATAACGACATTTTTAAGTCCATTCGCGAAAGTAAAGTGCTGGATGATGGAACTGCCGAAAAGATAAAAGAAGCTGCTGAAGATTTTATATCAAAATTTAAACATAGTTAGTTAAAATAATGGCAACTTTAAGAGATATTAAAAGGCGTATTGTTGGTGTTAAAAATACCCAGCAAATTACAAAAGCAATGAAAATGGTAGCTGCTGCTAAATTACGCAGGGCACAAGATAACATTGTAAGCGCCAGACCATATTCTCGGATGATTAAAAAAATATTAAATAATCTGCTTGCTGTTTCAAAAATTGCCGAAAATCCGCTTACCGAAAAAAGGAATCCTGAGAAAATTGCCGTTATAATTATTACATCAGATCGCGGACTTTGCGGAAGTTTTAATATGAACATTATTCGTGAAGCTGAGGATTTGATTAAACAAGGATACAAAGAACAATCGGAAGCGGGTAATGTAGTTCTTTATTGTTTCGGAAAAAAAGGTTATGAATATTTTTCTAAACGTGATTTTAAAATTGAAGGAAATTATTCAGGAGTTTTTTCGGAACTAAAATTTGAAGTTGCCTCGAAATTTGTTAATTCAATGATTCATAAATTTTCTAAAAAAGAAATTGATAAAGTAGTAATTGTTTATAATAAATTTAAATCAGTAATACAGCACGATAAAACTATTGAACAGCTTTTACCTATCGAAGCTGCTGATGAAACAAAAATTGAAAATAATGCGGAAGTTGATTACATTTACGAACCAGATAAAATAAGTATTATTAATTCTTTATTGCCGAAATACTTAAATTCAACAATGTGGCAGGCTTTATTAGAATCGTATGCTGCTGAATTAGGTGCTAGAATGACTGCAATGGATATGGCAACAGAAAATGCAAAAGAATTGATACGTACTTTAAATATTACTTATAATAAAGAAAGACAAGCCTCAATTACAAAAGAAATATTGGAAATTGTATCGGGCGCTGATGCTCTTCAAAATGGATAATTAGATTATTAGTTGTGTTCAAGATACTTTTTTAGTATTTTAACACTGAATTGAGATATATGTTTGATGAATTAAGTTTAAAATTAGAAAAAGTTCTTAAAAAGGTTACCGGACAAGGGAAAATAACCGAGAGCAATATATCGGATACTTTACGCGAAATCCGGCTTGTTCTTTTAGATGCTGATGTTAACTACAAAGTAGTTAAACAATTTATAGAAGATGTTAAAGAAAAAGCACTTGGCAAAGATGTTTTAATTTCCGTTACACCGGGTCAGCTCATCACAAAAATTATATACGATGAATTGACTAAACTGATGGGAGGAATGCGAAGCGAACTTGTTTTGAATGCTTCGGGTCCGACTATAATTTTAATGGTTGGATTGCAAGGTTCAGGAAAAACAACTTTCAGTGCAAAACTGGCTAAATATTTAACTGATAAAAAGCGTAAAGCGCTACTTGTTGCAGCAGATATATACAGGCCTGCTGCTATTGATCAGCTTAAACTTTTAGGAAAACAGATTGATGTTCCGGTTTTTTCGATTGATGGTCTTAAAGATGCGGTTACGATTGCAAAAGATTCTATGAATTTTGCAAAGGAAAACAATCTGGATACAATTATCATTGATACAGCAGGAAGATTGCACATTGATGAAAATTTAATGGATGAAATCTCTGCTATTAAAAATGCTGTTAATCCAACCGAAATTTTGTTTGTTGTAGATTCAATGACCGGTCAGGATGCAGTTAATTCTGCAAAAGCATTTCACGAAAAGGTTGACTTCAGCGGAATTGTTCTTACAAAACTTGATGGCGATTCAAGAGGCGGATGTGCTCTTTCTATACGGGCAGTTGTAAATAAACCAGTTAAATTTACAAGCTCCGGCGAAAAACTGGATTCGATTGAAATATTTTATCCGGAAAGACTGGCTTCTCGTATTTTAGGTCGCGGCGATGTAATATCTTTAGTAGAAAAAGCCCAAGAACAGTTTGATTCGAAAGAAGCTGAAGATTTGGAAAAAAAGATTCTTTCTAATAAATTTGACCTTGACGATTTTCTTAAACAGATAAAAATGATTAAGAAAATGGGTTCTTTGAAATCAATTTTAGGTATGATTCCCGGTTTGGGTTCTCAAATTCGAAATGCTGATATTGATGAAAAGCATCTCGTTAAAGTAGAATCGATAATCCAGTCGATGACTGTTGCAGAGAGAAAAAACCCGAGAATACTGAACGGAAGCAGACGAAAGAGAATTTCTTTAGGAAGCGGAAATTCAATTCAGGAGGTTAATAGATTGATTAAGCA
Source organism: uncultured Melioribacteraceae bacterium (assembly GCA_964437215.1). Lineage (GTDB taxonomy): Bacteria > Bacteroidota > Ignavibacteria > Ignavibacteriales > Melioribacteraceae > JAAYAN01. The sequence continues at coordinate 12,351 of CAYTFZ010000024.1, forward strand.
GTTTGAAGAAATGCAAAAAATGATGAAGGTATTTACAAATAAAAATAATATCAGGAATTTTAAAAATTTAAAGAATAAAAGATTTAATTAGAATAATATAATTGGAGGAATAGTAACTTGGCAGTAAAGATAAGATTAAGAAGAATGGGAAAGAAAAGGCAGCCTGTTTATAAAGTAGTGGCTGCAGATGCAAGATCACCACGAGACGGAAGAATTATTGAAGCGCTTGGTCTGTATAATCCAAAAACAAATCCTGCAACTGTAGAATTGAATAATGATAGAGCTTTATATTGGCTTAGTGTTGGTGCACAGCCTACAACAACTGTCAGAAATATTCTAAGCAAAGAAGGTATTTTGTTAAAGAAACAGCTGATGAAAAAAGGTGTTAGTGCAGAAGAAGCTGATGTTAAGGTTGCTGCTTGGAAAGAAGAAAGACTTGCGAATAGCGAAAAAAAGATAAAAAAATCTTCAAAAGAGAAAGTTACCGAAAGTGCTGCGGAAGTGAAAGGTACTGCTTCTGAAGAAACTGCTGCTGAAATAAAAGAATAAATCTCTTTTTTCGAGCAGGTGATGCACTAAAAATAATGTACCAGAATCTCTAATATTTTAAAGGTATTCTCATGAAACAATTTATTGAGTTCATCGCAAAAAACCTGGTTGATAACCCTGATACAGTTGTTGTTGATGAAAAACAGACTGATCAAAAGAAAATTGTTTATACGCTTAAGGTTGGCGCTGAAGATGTTGGAAAAGTAATTGGGAAACAAGGCAAAACTGCTCAGGCAATAAGAATATTATTGACAGCTGTTGCTGCCAAAGAAGGTAAAAGAGCAATACTGGAGATTCTTGATTAGTTTTGTACTCCGAAAAAGAAGAGAAAGATTATTTTTTAATTGCTGAAATAAAATCAGTTAATAGCTCTGACGGATTTGTAGGTGTAAGATCACATTCTGATTCTGCTGAAAGGTTCTTACATCTGGAAAAAGTATTCATCGATATTTTTGGTGGAATGAGGAAGTTTATAGTTGAAGATGTGAGAATTGACCGTCAGTTAATTTTAATAAAGTTTCTTAATTTCGATACATCTGAAGATGTTTCTTTTCTTGTAGGAAAGAAAGTATTTGTTGAAAAGACAGACATTCTAAAAATTGATGAAGAAAGCAATACTTTCTTTATTCATGATTTAATAGGATGTAAAGTTGTCCGGAACGATAAATATATTGGTGTTTTGGAAGAAGTATTATCACTTCCGGCAAATGACGTTTACGTTGTTAAAGATGAAGAAGGTGGTGAAATACTAATTCCTGCAGTTAAGGATTTTGTTCTTAAAATTGATATAAAGAATAAAGTGTTGACACTTGTTCCCGGAAAATTTGATATATATGATGATGAGAATTGATATAATATCTGCTGTACCCGATTTATTGATTTCTCCTCTGAACAATAGTATTATCAAACGGGCTCAGGATAAAGAATATGTAGAGATATTTATACATAATCTTCGGGATTATGCTTTCAATAAGCATAAACAGATAGATGATAAACCTTTTAGCGGCGGACCCGGTATGCTGCTAAAACCGGAACCGTTCTTTGAATGTATTGGAAAACTTAAAAGCGAAAGAAAATATGATCATATTATTTTTCCCGGACCAAGAGGAAAAATATTTGATCAGAAGATAGCAAACAGGTTTTCATTGTGCGAAAATTTAATGTTTGTTGCAGGTCATTACAAAGGAATTGATCAGCGTGTTTTTGATTCCTTTGCTACAGATGAAATATCGCTTGGTAATTTTGTTTTAAGTGGGGGCGAGTTGCCTGCATTGGTTTTTGTTGATGCAGTTGTTCGGCTGATTCCGGGTGTTCTTAACGATAGCGGATCGGCTTTATGCGATTCGTTTATGGACGAACATAAGATTGAAGCTCCGTACTATACGCGTCCGGCTGAATATAAAGGATTGCAAGTGCCGGAAGTATTATTATCGGGAAATAAAAAAAAAATAGATGATTGGAAAGAAGAACAATCAAAAATAATGACAAATAAATGGAAATTAAATAATAGTTTAGGAGGATAAGATGAATAAAATAATGGATATGGTTAAGGAGGAATTGAAGATTGAAAAACCTGCCTTTAAATCTGGTGACAGAGTAAAAGTACACGTCCGTGTTATAGAAGGAGATAAAGAAAGAATTCAGCCTTTTGAAGGTGATGTAATAAGCATAAAAGGGGAAGGAGCTTCAAAAACATTCACAGTAAGAAAAGTATCAAGCGGTGTAGGTGTTGAAAGGATATTTCTTTTGAATTCCCCAAGAATATCGCAGATTGAAGTTGTTAAAGAAGGTAAAGTAAGAAGAGCTAAACTCTATTATCTGCGTAATCTTTCCGGAAAAGCTGCAAGAATTAAAAGCAAAACAATTTAAGCAAAAAATAATTATTGCCGCCTTTTACAGGCGGTTTTTTTATTTTAAATATGATAGCAATTCCAGATAACATATTCATGCAACTTTTTGCAGAATCGGTTTTAAAAAATTCTTCCGAAGAAATAAATTATGTGTCTTCTTCATTAGCACTAAGCAACCTGCTGGAAGATAGATGTGATGTTGCAATAATTCCCTCGCTTGATTTGCTGCAGCATAAGGAGCTTTTTATTTCAGGCAGAAACGCAGTATCTTTTGACGGGTATTTTTCAAATCAATATATTTACTTTAAAGAGAATGAAAAGAAAATTCAAGAATTATATTTACGCGGTGATTTATCAAAAAACGAAATAATACTCAGCAAAATATTATTTCGCGAAAATTACAATTCGGACGTAAATATAATTATCGATACAAAAAGTTTTGAAATTGGAAGTAAAAACTATCTTGTTTCAGGAAATGAAAATTTTTCGGACAATCTTTTTAAAAAAGGAATTAGTTTTTGCGACGAAATATGCGATTTACTCGATGCACCTTATGTAAACTATGTAATTGCCTCGAAAAGAAGAGAATCTATTTTAGAAATAAACAAATTGTTTGTTGATGCTGAAGATAAAGTTGAGAATTATTTGAAAACTTCAGCAGATTCGAAAATTGGAAAGGCATTAAAAACCGAGTTATTGAATAATTTCAACTCATTTTATTTTGAAATGACGGAAATTGAATCTGACTCGCTTAAAGAAATATTACGAATCTGCTATTATCAAGGTCTTGCCGAAGAATTATTTGAAATAAATTTTGTGTAGATTTTATTTTAAAAGTTTCCCGCCTAAAAATTCCATAACATTTTTTCCCAGCTCGCTAATTTCATCGATGTTGGTAATTGTTTCTGCCAGAGTGTTGTCTTTTGATAATTCAGGTTTGTGAATGAACTCCAGCGAATACGAAAAATTAAAGTATTTATCTGCTTCTTGTTTGTAGTAGGCAATATTATCATTCAGTATTTTTATATCATCTTTGTTTGGGTGCCCGACGACTAAAATATTATCTTTCGTTTCAATTAATTCAGTACCGTCTAAATGTGAACCCCTGAGTAGACTTTGAGATAACATCTTTTCGGTAAAACTTTTCCAATCTACTTTTTTTTCGGAAATACCTTCTGTGTCAATAATTTCATTTGTCGTAACATTTGGCTGTTTTATTTCGCTGATCGGCTGAGGCTGATTTAAAGATTCGGATTCTTTTTCAGGATAAATGCTTATATCTTCATTACTCGGTTTGTTAACAAGTTCTTTTTCAGAGAGAGGAGCAGGCGTTTTTTCTTTTAGCTCTTCTTTTTCATAACTGAGTATTAAAGTTTTTTTTTTATTACAATCAGTGTCTTCGCCGGATGATGTATCGAGCTCTGATACTGTTTTTAGAAGTTCGGAGATTGTTGAAGTTTTTTCCAGTCCGATTAATTGTGATAACGCAATTTCAATTTTCAACTTATGGTTTTGAACTGATTTCAATTCATACTGCGTTTTACTAAGAAAATTAAGCATACGAAGTAAATCGCTTTCCGAAAAATTTCCTATATACTTTAAATATTTCTTTTTTATCTCGGAAGATGATTCAATAAGCTTGTTATCGTTTGTAATAATGACGGTTAAAATGTTGCGAAAATGTTCTGTTAATCCGTTAAGAAAATCTGTATAGTTCCAGCCATTGGAATAAAGTCTTGAAGTAACATCAAAAGCTGCTCCGAAATTTTTATCTAAAATTGCATCCGAAACCTGAAAATAAATATCATCATTTATAATATTAAGCATCAAACTTAAGCCGCTTTCAGTAATATCATTTCCACAAAAAGAAATAACCTGATCGAAAAGACTTTGTGCATCGCGAAGAGCGCCGTCAGCTTTTTTTGCTATAATAGTTAAAGCTTCATCGTTTATAGTAATACTTTCGGAATCGGCAATTTTCTTTAAAAGAGATTTTATCTCCTCCATTTCGATCCTTCTGAAATCAAAACGCTGGCAGCGTGAAATAATGGTAAGCGGCACTTTATGAACATCAGTAGTTGCAAATATGAATATTGTATGCTCGGGAGGCTCTTCCAAAGTTTTGAGCAGAGCATTGAAAGATTCGGTTGTAAGCATATGAACTTCATCGATGATGTATATTTTATAAGACCCGCGTGTAGGCGCGTATTTTACACTTTCCCGTAAAGTCCGTATCTCTTCAATTCTTCTGTTGGAAGCACCGTCTATCTCAATAATATCAAGCGATTGCGATTCCATAAAAGATCTGCACATATCGCATTGATTGCATGGTTCGCCGTCAATAGGATTTAAACAATTAAGACGTTTAGCCAAAATTCTTGCGGTTGTGGTTTTGCCAACGCCTCTGGGTCCTGCAAAAATAAAAGCGTGAGCAACCCGGTTATTTTTAATGGCATTTTTAAGTGTTTGGGTTATGTGCTGCTGTCCCACAACTTCATCAAAAATTTTAGGACGCCATTTTCGCGCTGTTACTATATAATTCATTAGTTCTCCCTAAATAAGACTTTCATTAAAATTCAATGTTTCAGCAAGAAAATTGCACATATTTTCGAGATACTTCTTATCACTCTTGCTGAAAGCATTTAATGCATTACTATCTAAATCTAATACACCCCAAATATTACCGTTGATAAAAAGAGGGACAACTATTTCAGAATTCGACTCAGCATCGCAGGCAATATGTTGTGGGAAGTTATTAACATCTTCAACAATGATTGTTTCTCCTTGAATAAGCGCCGCGCCGCAGACTCCCTTCCCTGAAGAAATTTTCACGCAGGCCGGTTTCCCTTGAAAAGGTCCGAGCCAAAGGTTTCCATCTTTATTTATGTAAAAACCTACCCAGCTTATTTTTTTGAAAGAATACTTCAGTAGTGAAACAAAATTTGAAAGTCCCGAAATAAGAGGTTCATCCGGTTTCAAAAAATGTTTCAATTCTTCAGTTATTCTTATGTAAATATCTTCTTCGGTATTTAACATATCTGTTTTAATATTACATGTCATTTCTTTTTCGGCGGCTTTAAGGGGTTCTTTTTTTTATCAAAAACATATGGAATTGCTTCGGATATGTTGCTTACGGCAACAATAGATAAATCCTTTAGCACCTGTTTGTTTACTTCCTGCAAATCTTTTTCATTATCTTTTGGAATAAGAACAAGCTTAATTCCGCTGTTTTTTGCAGCTAAAAGCTTTTCATTCAATCCGCCGATTGCAATAACTTTTCCGCGTAAAGTAATTTCACCCGTCATCGCGACATCGTTTTTTGCCGGTATGTTTAAAATTGCCGAATACATTGCCATTGCTAAAGTTATACCGGCAGAAGGTCCGTCCTTAGGGATGGCTCCTTCGGGAAGGTGAATATGAATTTCCTTATCCTTTGCGAAATTTTCCGGCAATCCAAGCGTTTTATAATTTGAGCGAAGATAACTTAAAGCAGCTTGTGCGGATTCTTTCATTACGTTTCCAATTTGACCGGTAAGAGTAAGTTTTTCCGTTCCGCTCATTAAAGTAACATCTACGTGCAATATCTGACCTCCTACGCTGGTCCAGGCAAGTCCTACAACGCTTCCAATGCTTGCAGATTCTTCAACTTTCTGGTGCCGGTAAGGAGGAACTTTAAGAAATTCTTCAACTTTTTTTTCTGTTATCTCAATGTTATCTGTTATCTTTTTCTTTTTTTTCTGTTCTTCCTTTACAATTTCATTTGCTGTTTTTCTCAGTACGGTTGCAATTTCTCTCTCAAGGTTTCGGACTCCGGCTTCACGTGTATATTCATTAATAATTTTTACAACAGCTTTATCGCTGAAACGGAGCTTGTATTTCTTTAATCCGTGCATCGCTATCTGTTTAGGCAGAATATGATTTTTGGCAATCTGCAGCTTTTCGAATTCGAGATAACCCGGAAGCTCAATTATTTCCATTCTGTCAAGCAAAGGCAGTGGAATGTTATAACGCACATTTGCTGTGGTTATAAACATCACTTTCGAAAGATCGTAATCAACATCAAGGTAATGGTCGTTAAATGTATGATTCTGTTCCGGATCGAGTACTTCGAGCATCGCCGAAGCAGGGTCGCCGCGGAAATCCATACTCATTTTATCAATTTCATCCAATAGGATTACGGGATTAACCGTACCGGCTTTTTTCATTGACTGGATTATTTTACCGGGCATAGAACCGATGTAAGTTCTTCGGTGTCCTCGAATTTCAGCTTCGTCTTTAACACCGCCAAGACTTATACGCACGAATTTTCTTCCCAGCGCACGCGCAATTGATTTTCCGAGGGAAGTTTTTCCTACTCCGGGAGGTCCGACAAAGCACAAAATCTGTCCTTTAATTTCCTTTACAAGATTTAGAACTGCAATTTGCTCGATTATTCGGCTTTTGGGTTTTTCAAGACCGTAATGATCTTGGTTTAAGATTTTCTCCACATTATTAATGTCAAGATTGTCTTTAGTTTTCTGAACCCAAGGAACATCAGTCATCCATTCCAGATAATTTCTTATTACGCCCGATTCCGGACTGTTAGCCGGTGTTTTCAGCAACTTATTAAATTCTTCGTCAGCTTTTGCTTTAACGCTTTCGGGCAGATGCGCTTTTTTAATACGCTGCTTAATTTTATTCAGTTCAGGAGACATTTCTTCGTTGCCTCCCAATTCGTCTTTCAGAATACGAATTTGTTCCTGAATAATAAATTTACGCTGCGATTTATTAATATTTTCTTGAACTTTGCCTTCAATTTCTTTTTCAATTTTAAGAATATCAATTTCCGAATTAAGGATTTTAATAACTTCGTAAAGCTGATCCTTTAGCGAATATTTCTGCAGTATTGATTGTTTTATCTGCATAGACTGAGTAAGATTTGCTGCAACGTAAAACATTTTCCTGTCGGGTTCATTTATGTTTTCGTAAGCTCCAATAGCTTCGGAAGGAATGTTGCGATTAATCTTTACATATTCGCGGAATAAAGCAGACATCTGACGAACAAGTGCATTTAATTCGGTAATGTTATGCTTTCCCGGCATAATAATTTCAACTTCCGCTTCCAGGAATGAATGATTTTCTACAAATCCGGTGATTTTGCCCTGAATAAGACCGTCAATTAATATCTTCATTAATCCGTTTGGAAGTCTTAAAATCTGAATGATCTTTGCAATTGTTCCATCGGCATATATATCTTCAAACCCAGGATCTTCAATATTCGATTTCTTTTGAGCAGAAAGGAATATGTATTTAGAAGTTTCGAGTGAATGATTTGCCGCTTTTACTGATTGTTCGCGCCCTACTAAAACAGGAAATATCATATACGGAAAAATCACATTATCGCGTAATGGCAGTACTGGCAGTATTTTTGGAATATCATCAACAATAGCAAAGTTATTTTCGGAATTACTTTCGGTTTTTCCCATCTTAACAAAATTATCCGTGTTTTTTCAAACTTTAAATATATTAAATAATAAAGGAGCTATCAAGAAATGAAAAATACTTAAATTTAAGCATTGGAATTTAAAACCATTGGAGAATAAATGATAAACGATATTATTGCAATAACAAAAGAAGCCGGAAATATGATAAAAGAATTTTATCGAAAGGATTTCGGTATTGAATATAAGACAAATTCTTCAAATCTGGTAACAGAAGTTGATAAAAAATCAGAGAAAATAATTGTAGAATTTATCAAAAAGAAATATCCTGATCACACTATTTTAGCTGAAGAATCGGGATTGAGCCAGAAAAATTCGGATTATGTATGGATAATTGATCCACTTGACGGAACAACGAATTTTGCTCACGGTCTGCCATTCTTTTCGGTATCGGTAGCTTTAACATATAAAAATGAAGTAATTGCCGGAGCAGTTTACGATGTGATGCGCGATATTATGTTTTCGGCGGAAAAAGGTTCGGGCGCGTTTGAAAATGGTAAAAGAATAAAAGTAAGCAGTAATACAGAGCTCGAAAAGAGTTTTTTAGTAACGGGATTTCCGTATGAATTTGACGACGAACAAGAAACAATATTCCATTTATTTAAAAGCTTTATCTTAAAATCGAGAGCAGTTAGACGTCTTGGTTCTGCAGCATTGGATATGTGCTATGTTGCAACCGGAATTTTTGACGGATTTTGGGAATCGTCGCTTAACGCCTGGGATATTTGCGGAGCAAAAATAATAATTGAAGAAGCAGGCGGCGAAGTGCTGGATTATAAGGGTAATCCGCTTGAAATAAATACCGGGAAATTGAAAGTTTTAGCCACAAACAAATGCATTACGAAAAAGATGCTTGAAATCATACAGGAGCATAATAATATTTTGAATTAGAGGGATATATTTTTTATATTTACAAGCTATGTTAAAAAAAATAATAATCGCAATTGATGGTCCTGCCGGATCGGGTAAAAGTACTTTAGCTAAAAAAATTGCTGAAAAACTCGGATTTATGTATCTCGATACCGGTGCAATGTACCGTGCGATTACTGCAGAAGCAATTAAAAAAAATGCTGTTGACGATATAAATTCTGTAATTGAAATATCACGCAAATCAGATTTGCAATTATTTCCGCGGAACGGCAAAACAGAAGTGTTTATAAATGGCAGAGATGTTACCACTGAAATAAGGAGCATCGAAGTCAGTTCGAAAGTAAGTGAAGTAAGTGTAATACCCGAAGTCCGCGAAGAGTTGGTGAGAATGCAGCGTATTATAGCAGCCAATCAGAATGTTGTTGCTGAAGGAAGAGATACTACTACTGTTGTTTTTCCGAATGCGGATATTAAAGTTTTTCTTAAAGCGGATATTGAAAAACGTGCTGAAAGAAGATTAAAAGACTTTAATGATATGAATGCCGGACTTAAGATTGCCGACATCAAACAAAATATTATTAAAAGAGATAAAATAGATTCGGAAAGAGAAGTAAGCCCTTTAACAAAAGCTGAAGATGCAATTGAAATTGACACTTCCAATATTACAGTTGACGAAGAACTTGATATAATTCTTAAAAAAGTTGAAGAAATAAAATCCGTTGAAAACTAACTAATGTTAAACTAAACAAAACCACTGTTCTATTCAATAACGGTAAGAATAAAACAGAAATGCTTTTTGGAGGCACAATGTCTGAACAGACAATGGAAAGAACCGAAAATGCTGTAAAACCGGCTAAAGGCAGAGTGAAGTATTTCAATGCCGACGAATATTCGGATGCTGAGCTGGCAACATTAACAAAACTATATGACGATTCTTTCAAAGATATTAAAGAAGGTGAAATAATCACCGGAAAAATCGTAGCTATTTCGGAAGATAGTGTTGTAGTAGATGTTGGATTCAAATCCAGCGGAACTGTTCCTAGAAACGAATTTTCTTCCGATGAAGAACTTAAAATCGGTCAGGAAATAGAAATAGTTATAGAAAGTACAGAAGGAAAAGAAGGCGATTTAGTCTTAAGTAAAAAGCGCGCAGACGACCTTAAAATCTGGGCAAGAATTCTCAGCGCTCACGATACAGGTGAAACAATTCAAGGCAAAATTCTTAAAAGAATTAAAGGCGGAATGGTTGTTGACGTTCTTGGATGTGAAGCATTCCTGCCAGGTTCGCAGATTGATATCAGACCTGTAAGAGATTTTGATGCATTTGTCGGACAGACAATGGATTTTAGAATTGTTAAGATAAACCAAGCTACCGAAAACGTAGTAGTTTCGCATAAAGTACTTATCGAACAGTCAATTGCCGGTCAAAGAAAAGAAATTCTTGACGGTCTTGATAAAGGTCAGATTCTTGAAGGTATTGTTAAAGCAATTACCGATTTCGGCGTATTCGTCGATCTTGGCGGCGTTGACGGTCTTATTCATATCACCGACCTTAGCTGGGGCAGAATTAATCATCCTAGCGAAGTTGTTAAACTCGACGAAAAAATCAAAGTTGTTGTAACAGATTTCGATCTCGAAAAGAGAAGAATTTCGTTAAGTCTTAAACAATTGCTCCCGCATCCTTGGGAAAAAATCGAACAAAAATACAATATCGGCGATAAAGTTTCGGGACGTGTTGTATCTCTTACAGATTACGGTGCATTTATCGAAATTGAAAAGGGTATTGAAGGTTTGATACACATTTCGGAAATGAGCTGGACTTTACATATCAAGCATCCATCGCAGTTTGTGTCAATGGGTCAGATTGTAGAAGCGGTTATTTTGAGTCTCGACAAAGACGAAAAGAAAATATCACTCGGTATGAAACAGCTTGTTCCGGATCCTTGGACAGAGTTGATGAAAAAATATCCTATCAGTTCGAAACACGAAGGTGTTGCACGCAACCTTACAAACTTCGGTGTATTTGTTGAACTTGAGCCTGGTGTTGACGGACTTATCCATATTTCGGACTTATCGTGGACAAAGAAAATCCGCCACCCCGGTGAAGTTGTTAAAAAGAACGAAAAGATTGAAGTTGTTGTTTTAGGAGTTGATACAGACCAAAGAAAAATTTCTTTGGGACACAAGCAGATAAACGATAATCCTTGGGATTCATTCGAAACTAATTATGCTGTAGGAACAGAAACTCCGGCTAAAATAGTAAGAATTATTGAAAAAGGATTAATTGCTGAACTTCCTTCAGGCGTTGATGGATTTATTCCTTCAACTCAACTTTCAACATCTAAAATCAAAAATCTTTCGGCTTCATTCCCGGTAGATTCTTCAATTACTCTTAAAGTTGTTGAATTTGATAAAGAAAACAAGAAAATTGTGCTTAGCGCAATTGCTGCTGTTAAAGAAAAAGACGATAGCGAAATTCTTGAATATATCAACTCCCATAAACTTGAAAAAGTAAGTGTTGAAGATATAAAGAATGCAGATGCAGGAAAGTTTGATTCATCGGATTTTAACTTGTATGAAGAATCAAATATAAAACCATCGGCTCCCAAAAAAGAAGCTGACAGCGAATAATTTGAAATATCTTTAAAATTGGGCTGTATTTGATTAAACTTTTTAGTTTTTTCGGATACAGCTTTTTTATTTTTACGGAAATCATTGAAAAAGAAAGTACATTTTCATACTCTCGGTTGTAAACTTAATTATTCCGAAACTTCCAGTATCGGCAAACAATTTTTAAGCAACGGATTTAATATTTCGGACGAAAACGATCCGGCTGACGTTTATGTTATTAATACATGCTCGGTAACCGAAAGCGCCGAACGAGAATGCCGGCAGATTGTAAGAAGATTTTTACGAGTAAATCCCGAAGCTTTTATTATTGTTACGGGATGCTATGCTCAATTGCGTCCGCAGGAATTATCGGGCATTGAAGGCGTTGATGCTGTTATTGGCAGCAGTGAAAAGTCCCGGATCTTCGATCTTATCGATTCATTTAAGAAAAACGAACATTCGTGTACATTTCATACTGCAACAAGAGATATAAAAGATTTTTCTTTTGCTTCTTCGTCCGAAGCAGACGGACGCACCCGTGCTTTTTTTAAAATACAGGACGGATGTGATTATCCCTGCACATACTGCACAATACCAAAGGCCCGGGGTAAAAGCCGCAGCCCAAAATCTCTGCTAGTTTTAGAAAAATTTAAAAAGCTTCTAGATGAAGGTTACAAGGAAATAATTTTAACAGGCGTAAATGTTGGAGAATTCGGCAAAGATAACGGAGAGAATCTTTACGGACTGCTACGTGAGATGGTTAAAGTTGAAGGAGATTTCCGGATACGAATCAGTTCAATCGAGCCTAATCTTTTAACTGATGAAATTATAAACTTTGTTAAGAATGAAGAAAAAATGTGCAGACATTTTCATATTCCTCTTCAAAGCGGAAGTTCAGAAATATTACGTTTAATGAAACGAAGATACAATGTTCAGCTTTATGGAAATCTTGTTTCTAAAATTCTTCAGGAAATTCCCGATGCAGGAATAGGTGTTGACGTTATTACAGGTTTTCCGGGGGAAACGGAAAAGCTATTTAATGAAACATATAATTTTATTGAAGGTCTTCCGGTCTCGTATCTTCACGTATTTACTTATAGCGAAAGACCTGATACTCCAGCAATAAATTATGAAGGCGCGGTTGGAATACCGGAGCGGAAAAAGCGCAATAAAATGCTTAGAGCATTAAGCGAAGAAAAACACCGGCTGTTTTGCGAAACAATGAAAGGGAAAGAATTGGAAGCCCTTTTCGAAAATGATGAAAATAATGGTTATATAAAAGGATTTACCTCAAATTATATTCGTATTTTTCATAAATTTAATACAAGTCTTTGTAATAAATTCAGTAAAATACAATTCACGAATAAATTTCCGGAGAATTGCAGAGTAATTGAAACAAGAAATGAATTTGCCGAAAGAAATATTATTGTTTAACTAGATAAAGAATAAATATGAAAAAAATAATATTAGTGTTCGTTTTATCAATATTTATAACAGCGCAGGAAAATCAAACTCTTTCGCTTATTGATCTTAAATCGCAAATAAAAATAAATACGGATTTGCTGGAAAGTCCTGAAAATGAAGAAGATCAGGTAATTAAGAAAAAAAGTGTTCCTATGGCAATTTTATACTCATTTCTCTTACCTGGAATGGGAGAACTATATGCTGGTTCATACAACTCTGGCAAATACTTTACAATAGCCGAAGGAGCATTGTGGGTAACCTATGCCGGCGTAAGTTATTATTCCAGCTGGCAGAAAGATAATTATAAAGCTTTTGCAGTAAACAAAGGCGGAGTAGTGCTGGAAGGAAAAGATGAGGATTATTTTGCAAATATAGGAAATTACACAAGCGTATATAGTTTTAATAAGGAAAAATTGCTTTCCCGTGATTATGAAAGCGCTTATAACGAAGTAAATGATTATTGGTCTTGGAGCGACGACAATTTAAGAAAAGAATACAGAAGTATGTGGCGTTCCAGCGAACAGGCTAAAAATAACCTGAGGTTTGTTGTAGGTGCAATGATAATTAACCGTGTAATAAGCGCAATTAATGCGGCTAGGATAGTCGCTTCCCGGAATAAAGAGATTGAGCAGATGTCTTGGAATATTTCAGTCGGCACTGTTGAATGTCCGGACAATTCAAAAGGATTGTCGTTAAATTTTGTGCAGACTTTTTAATTAGATTTGTGGCAAACTATAAAATAATTATCCAGTACGACGGAACTGATTATTCAGGCTGGCAGATTCAGAAAAATGCAGTTACTGTGCAGCAGATTCTCACTGAAAAAATCAGTCTGATTTTACGCAAAAAGGATTTAACCATTACGGGGTCGGGCAGAACAGATGCAGGAGTTCATTCTTTAGGACAGACAGCTAATTTTAAGACTGACATTATAAAAGATATCGGCAAATTTATGCATTCGTTAAACTCAATTCTTCCGAAAGATATTTCTGTCAATTCTTTGGAAGAAGTACCCGAAGAATTTAATGCAAGATTCTCGGCAAAAAAAAGAAGTTATTTTTACATCTTAAATTTTACGAAATCGCCTTTTTACGAAAAGTACACTTGGTACGATTCGAGATTTGAAAATATTGATATTGAAAAACTAAACCGTGCGGCAAAAATATTGAAAGGAAATAACGATTTTACTTCGTTTTCGCGGAAAGATGAAGAAAAAATGAATAAAAACTGTGAAATATTCGAAGCCTCGTGGCGAAAAAAGGGAAACTTGGTTTTGTTTTACATTGAAGCAAACCGGTTTTTACGCGGAATGGTAAGAGCAATAACAGGAACAATGCTGAAAGCTGTTAATCAAGATGAACCTGGAAAATATATAAAAAACATACTTGAAGCTGCCGACCGCAGTTCAGCTGATGAATCTGTTCCGGCAAAAGGACTTTTTTTATATAAAGTTAAATATTGATAAGTCATTCCTTTTATAAAAATTTCTAAAACGATATATTTCTTTGTAAAAAAAAATCGAATAATGAGAATAAAGATTATGAAGTTTACCAAGCTGTTGCCTCTTTTGCTGCTGATATTAAGTTTTACAAATGCCCAGCCATTTAAACTTGGCGAGGCAAAAGGGTTGTTTTTAAGCTTTGAAACGGGTCCGCGATTTCCTGTGGGTGTATTTTCGGAAACACATAATACGGGAATAGGCGGTAACCTTACACTTTCGTATACTGATACTGGAGTTCTGCCGTTTTTTATTTACTTGCGAACCGGATTTCAGAATAATCCGGCTGAACAAAACTTTTTATCAAAATCCGGACTTTCTTCAATCTCAACAAATATAATTACTATTAATCCGGGAGTAAGGTATTATTTCCCGCCAGTTCTTGATATGGGAATAATTCTTATGCCGATAATTGAAGGGGGTTTCACATACAAATATTCGGCAACTCAATTTTGTTACGGAGCAGGCAACAGCAATACAGAAAAAAAATCGGGTTACGGATTTCACGCTGGAGCGGGTTTTTCGGCATTTCTGATGGAAGTGCTTGTAAATTACCAGTATGTTAAAGATTTTCAGACAATATCAGTTGATATTGGTGTAAGAATACCTTTGTACGCAAAAATTTAAAGGCGGTTATGGACTACACATCTATTGTATACGAAAAAAAAGAACACGTAGCATTTGTTATTTTAAACAGACCCGAAAAATTAAATGCTTTAAACAATCATTTGCTTAACGAATTAAGTGATGTATTTACTGTTATTGCCCACGATGACGAAATATATGCTGCAATAATAACCGGAAAAGATGAAAAATCGTTTGCTGCAGGAGCCGATATTAATGAATTAAACCAGCTGAATGTACTTTCGGGTAAAAAATTTACAGAATTAGGACAAACAGTATTTAATCAGATTGAAAATCTCGGCAAGCCCGTTATTGCAGCAATAAACGGATATGCTTTAGGCGGAGGATGCGAACTTGCGCTTGCCTGCCATATCCGGGTAGCCTCAGAAAATGCTGTTTTGGGGCAGCCGGAAATAAATTTAGGCACAATCCCATCCTACGGGGGCACTCAGCGATTGCCGAAGCTTATTAATTGCGGAAGGGCTCTTGAGTATATTCTTACAGGTGATTGTATTCCGGCAAAAGAAGCTTACAGAATAGGGTTGGTTAATAAATTATGCAAGCCCGAAGAAGTTTTGCAGGAAGCAGAAAAAATTGCGCATAAAATAGTATCTAAAGGTCAGGTGGCAGTAAAAATGAGTATGAAAGCAGTTCTATCAGGTTTTAATCTTCCTGCAAAAGAAGGACAGCATGTAGAAGCAAGTTTATTTGCGGTTTGCTGCGGAACAGAAGATTTTAGAGAAGCGACATCTGCCTTTTTGGAAAAGCGACAGCCTGTTTTTAAGAATAAATAAGACAATAAAAAAAACAGATGAAAAAGAAACTTAAATTCATAAATATTTTACTTGTAATATCCTTTTCACTGATTTTTATAAACATCCTGACTGATGTTTTTCTGCCAAAAAAGAAAAGTCTGGACAATCCGGTAAGCGAAAAAGAAGCTGAAAAAATGTTTCTTTCGGTGATGAACGATTATGGAATAAAACCCGAGTGGATACAGAAAAAACCGAAAGAAAAAAAATCGCCCGACAGTATAATGTCTGTTACCATACCAAAATCTATTCCCACAACAGAAATTATTTCGGACATAAAACAGAAGTTTAGCGGAAAGAATGCTGAGATTATATCATACGAAATAAAGATTGACGGAGATGCCAGAGTTTCCATTTTTTCGGGTAAATTGCTTAAATTTGAAGCCGAAATGCAACTTCAGGATTCATTAAACAGGGGCAGAAATTCCATTGCGCTTATTCTTGAAGGTTTAAATGAAATATCCGGTGAAAACCTGATTGAAGTTCTTAAAAGCTCCGTTACAAGCACAATTCTTCTGGATGTTAACGAAAATAATCTTGCAAGCGTAAAAACAATTAAAACTTTCGGTAAACATTATGCAGTTGTTATAAACGATGATATTGAAGGCGATAAATATCTTTTGGATGCTGAATTTACAAAGCAGCGCCTTACAGAGGCAATAAAGTCAATATTTACCGACTTCGGAGATGCCTCGCTTTTTTTTATTGACGAAAATTGCAATGTTTATAAATCCGGAATTTACGAGCATGTTAAAAAAGAGTTCGAAAAACGAAATATTGCTTTGCACAAGATCGGAGATCTTATAAATCTTAAGGATAAAGAAAAAGAAGATATAAACTCGCTTTTCAATTTTTATTGCAACAACGAAAATTATAAAAACGGTTTCCCGGCATTAATCTCCTACGAAGATTTTATGAATCTTCAAC
Organism: uncultured Melioribacteraceae bacterium; assembly: GCA_964437215.1. Taxonomy (GTDB): domain Bacteria; phylum Bacteroidota; class Ignavibacteria; order Ignavibacteriales; family Melioribacteraceae; genus JAAYAN01. The sequence continues at coordinate 29,035 of CAYTFZ010000024.1, forward strand.
CATCGATAATTAAATACAAGAAAAAAGGGAACGAATTTATTTACGCTTCAAGAATTTTGG